>NZ_JBSFWR010000006.1:0-162164 GCF_053594915.1 Kitasatospora sp. NPDC002543
CTGCCCGGTGTCGGTGATCATCACGTTGTCCGGCTTGATGTCCCGGTGCACCATGCCCGCGTCGTGCGCCGCCGGCGGGGCGGCCTCCGTGCCGTCCGGGGCCGGGCCGGGACCGGTGCGGGACCGGTGCGGGGCCGGCCCGGGACCGGTGCGCGGGCGGCTACTCGCCGCTGTCGGGGGCGAAGCGGATCACGACCGCCTTGGAGGTGGGGGTGTTACTGACGTCGGCGGTGGAGTCGAGCGGCACCAGGACGTTGGTCTCGGGGTAGTAGGCCGCCGCCCCGCCGCGGGCGACGGGGTAGTGGACGACCCGGAAGTGCGGGGCGCGGCGCTCCACGCCGTCGGTCCACTCGCTGACCAGGTCGACGTACAGGCCGTCGGCGAGTCCGAGCTCCTCGGCGTCCGCGGGGTTGACCAGGACCACCCGGCGGCCGCCCTTGATGCCGCGGTAGCGGTCGTCGAGGCCGTAGATCGTGGTGTTGTACTGGTCGTGCGAGCGCAGGGTCTGGAGCAGCAGCCGGCCCGGCGGGACCTCGGGGGCGGTCAGCGGGTTGACGGAGAAGTTGGCCTTCCCGGTCGCGGTCGGGAAGGTGCGGGAGTCCCGGGGGCCGTGCGGCAGGGTGAAGCCGCCGGGGCGGCGGACCTTCTCGTTGAAGTCCTCGAAGCCCGGCACGACACGGGCGATCCGGTCCCGCAGGGTGTCGTAGTCGGCGGCGAAGTCCTCCCACGGCACGGTGTCCCCGGGCCCGAGCACGGTGCGGGCGAGCCGGCAGACGATCGCGGTCTCGGAGAGCAGCCCGGGGGCGGGCGGGCGCAGGCCGCCGCGCGAGGCGTGCACCTGGCCCATCGAGTCCTCGACGCTGACGAACTGGGCGCCGCGGGCGGTGACGTCCCGGTCGGTGCGGCCCAGGGTGGGCAGGATCAGGGCGCGGGCGCCGGTGACCACGTGCGAGCGGTTGAGCTTGGTGGAGACGTGGACGGTCAGCCGGCAGCGGCGCATCGCGGCCTCGGTGACCTCGGTGTCGGGGGTGGCCGCGACGAAGTTGCCGCCCATCGCGAAGAAGACCCCGATCCTGCCGTCGCGCATCGCGCGGATGGTGTCCACCGAGTCGAGGCCGTGCTCGCGCGGCGGTTCGAAGCCGAACTCCCCGCCCAGCGCGTCCAGGAAGGCGGCGCCGGGGCGCTCGAAGATGCCCATCGTCCGGTCGCCCTGGACGTTGCTGTGCCCGCGCACCGGGCAGACCCCGGCGCCGGGGCGGCCGACGTTGCCGCGCAGCAGCAGGAAGTTGACCACCTCGCGGATGGTCGGCACGGCGTGCTTGTGCTGGGTGAGGCCCATCGCCCAGCAGACGATGATCTTCTCGGACCGCAGCACCAGCCGGCCGAGCTCCTCGATCTGCTCCCAGGGCAGGCCGGTCGCGGCGAGCACCTCGTCGCGGTCGGTCTTCCGCGCCTGGGCCTCGAACTCCTCGAAGCCGTGGCAGTGTTCGGCGACGAAGCCGTGGTCGACGCCGTCCTGCTCCAGGACGATCCGGTTCAGCGCGCGGAACAGCGCGAGGTCGCCGCCGAGGCGTATCTGCAGGAAGAGGTCGGTCAGCTTGGTGCCGTGGCCGACCAGGCCGCGGGCGTGCTGCGGGTTCTTGAACCGCTCCAGGCCGGCCTCCGGCAGCGGGTTGACGCTGACGACGGTGGCGCCGGCCCGCTTGGCGCGCTCCAGCGCGGAGAGCATCCGGGGGTGGTTGGTGCCCGGGTTCTGGCCCGCCACGATGATCAGGTCGGCCTGGTAGAGGTCCTTCAGACCGACGCTGCCCTTGCCGACGCCGAGCGTCTCGGTGAGCGCCGAGCCGGAGGACTCGTGGCACATGTTGGAACAGTCCGGCAGGTTGTTGGTGCCGAGCCGGCGGGCGAACAGCTGGTACGCGAAGGCGGCCTCGTTGCTGGTCCGGCCGGAGGTGTAGAAGGCGGCGCCGTCCGGGGTGTCCAGGGCCTTCAGCTCCTCGGCGATCAGCGCGAAGGCGTCGTCCCAGGAGACCGGGGTGTAGTGGGTGGCGCCCTCGTCGAGCAGCATCGGCTGGGTGAGCCGGCCCTGCTGGCCGAGCCAGTAGCCGGAGCGGCCGGCCAGGTCGGCGACCGGGTGGGCGGCGAAGAACTCGGCGCGGATGCGGCGCTCGGTGGCCTCCTCGGCGACGGCCTTGGCGCCGTTCTCGCAGAACTCGGCGGTGTGGGGCTTGTCCGGCTCCGGCCAGGCGCAGCCCGGGCAGTCGAAGCCGTTCTGCTGGTTGACCTTGAGCAGGGTGGCCAGGGTGCGGCGGGCGCCCATCTGCTCGGCGGCCATCCGCAGGCTGTGGCCGACGGCGGGCAGCCCGGCGGCCGCGTGCTGGGGCGCGGACACCTCGGGGGCGTCCTGGGCCGGGTCGCTCTGCGGGGCCTGCTTGGCCATGGCCGCTCTCCTCGGGCTCTGCTGGTCCGGGCCGCCGCGTCGTCGCGGGGCCCGCCGTCCATCCTTCCACCTGGCCGGGGGCGGCGGGAGGGCGGCGGGCGGCGTCGCTAGAGTCTGTGGGACACAGCCGACGGGGGAGGGCGCGTGCGACTCGGGGACGTCCTGGACGACCGGTACGAGCTGGTGCAGAAGCTCGGGCAGGGCGGCTTCGGGGTGGTGTGGCGGGCCGAGGACCTCCGGCTGGGGCGCTCGGTGGCGGTCAAGGTCATCGGGCACCACGACGGCGACCAGGCGAAGGCGGCGCTGCGGTTCGTCCGCGAGGCGCACGCCGCGGGCCAGTTGTCGCACCCGCACATCGTCACCGTGCACGACCTCGGCCAGTGCGGGACGGAGGAGGACCGGGAGGTCACCTTCCTGGTGATGGAACTGCTCACCGGCCGCACCCTGACCCAGGTGATCCGGGCGGGGCTGCCGGACCCGGAGCAGAGCCTGCGCTGGGGGCGGCAGATCTGCGAGGCGCTGGCGGCGGCGCACGACGCGGGCATGGTGCACCGGGACATCAAGCCGGACAACGTGATGATCACCGACACCGGGCAGCTGAAGGTGCTGGACTTCGGCATCGCCCAGCTGGACACCGGCGCGGCCGGGCTGACCACCGTCGGGACGGTCATCGGCAGCCCGCCGTACATGGCCCCCGAGCGGTGGACCGGCGACCGGGTGGACGGACGGGCCGACCTGTACGCGCTCGGCTGCGTCCTGGTCGAACTCTGCACCGGGGCAAGGCCGTTCGCGGGGGACTCGACGCCCGTGCTGATGTACCAGCACCTCAACGAGCCGCCGCCGGCGGTGGACCCGGCCCGGCACGGGCTGTCGCCGCACCTGCCGGTGCTGCTCGCCGAGCTGCTGGCGAAGGACCCGCAGGACCGGCCGGCCGACGCCCGGACGGTCGCGCGCCGGCTCGCGGACCTGGCGGAGGGCAAGGAGCCGCCCCCGGCACCGCCCGTCCGGCCCGCGCCGACCACCCGGCGGGCCGCCGCCCGGCAGGTCCGGCCGCGCGGCCGGATCCGGCAGCCGAACCTGAAGCCGGTGGGGCGGCCGCCGCTGGTGCTGCCCGATCCGCCGCGGCCCGTCCCTCCGGACCGCCCGGACCGTCCGGACCGCCCGGACCGGCCCGACCTGCCGCCGGCCGCCGTCGAGGACGAGGCGGCCGTCCGGGGCCGGCTGCGGGAGGGGCTGCGGGCGGCGGAGCGGGAGGGCTCCGACACGGAGGCGCTGCGCCTGCTGCGGCCGCTGGTCGACGGCGCCGCGCGGGCGCTCGGGGCGGTCGACCCGGAGGTCGTCCCCGCCCGGCGGGACCTCGCCGACCGCCTCGGCCGGGCCGGCGAGGCGGCGGAGGCCGTCCGCAGGCTCCAGGAGCTGGTGGAGGACCTCGGGCCGGGCGACGCCCGCACGGTGGAGGTGCGGTACGACCTGGCCGGGCTGGTCCGGCACAGCGGCGAGGCGGTCACCGCGATCCGCCTGCTGACCGAACTCCTGCCCGCGATGCGGGAAACCTGGGGTCCGTGGGGCGCCCCCGTCCTCCGGGCCCGGTACGACCTCGCGGTGTGCCGGGCCCGGCGGGGCGACTTCCGGACCGCCGCGCTGGAGCTGGGCGAACTGCTGCCCCGGCTCGTCGAGGTCCTCGGCGGGCAGGACCGGCTCTGCGTCCGGGCCGCGGCGGACCTGGCGGAGTACCGGGAGCGGTCGCGGCGCCGCGACCGTGCGGGCCGGGCCGTCCGCCGGCTGAAGCGACGGATCGACCGGGCCGCGGCGGCGGCGCTGGTACGGCGGATCCGGGACGCCGGTCACGCCGGGCTCTCCCCCGAGGAGCCGGCCCGCGCCCTGGAGCGCGGGACCGGCGTCGGCGGTGTCGGGCAGCGGGTGGCCGCCGCTCCGGCCTACGTCTCGGACGAGGATCTGGTGGAGGAGATCTTCGGCTCGTAGCCCGCGTCACCCCACCAGTGCCGGGGCCGCCGGGAGGGCGGCCAGGGCCCGGAGCAGGGCGCGGGCGGCGGAGTCGTTCTGCCGGAAGCCCGGGGCGTCGGTGCGGGGGCGGGCGAAGGCGGCGGCCGCGCGCAGGCTGGTGTGCGGGCCGAGGGCGGTGCGGCGCGGGTGCGGGGCGCCGCCGAGGGCCGGGTCGAGCAGCCGGCTGTCGGCGGGGGCGATGGTGACCAGGCCGGAGCGGTGGGTGTGGTCCGGGTCGGTGACCACCTCCTCGACGACACGGCCGGTGCGGTGCAGTTCGCGCAGCAGCGGGTCCAGGGTGCGGGCCAGTTCGTGCTTGGGCAGGTACGCCTCGACCAGCGCCGTCGCGCTGACGCGGTGGCCGGGCACGGTGGCGCCGGAGGCCCGCCAGGTGCCGCTCGCCTCGTCCCGTTCGACCCGCACGTCCGCACCGAGGAAGCGCACCACCCCGGCCTCGGAGAGGGCGAGCAGCTGGCGCAGCCGGAAGCCGGGCGGGCCGGAGGCGAGGAAGCTGAAGTAGCCGAAGAACCACTCGTCCACCTCCTCGGCGATCGAGCGGGCGGTGAGCCGGCCGCTCGCCGTCACCCGGGGGAGCTGGCCGAACAGGGAGAGCAGGGCGAGGAAGGCGCCGAGGTCGGCGCTGTGCGCGGGGTCGGCGCGGCGGTCTGCGTCCGCGGTGACGTACCCGCGCAGGTGGGCCTGGAGCTCCTCGTCGGTGCCGAGTTCGAGCCCGGCCAGCGGGTGGTCGAGCCGTTCGAAGTCGATCCGGTCGGCCGGGTCGGGGACGGCCTCGGCGACCAGGGCGGCGAGTTCGGGGGAGTACCAGCCGTGGCGGTCGTAGCGGGCGAGGAACTCCGGCCAGGGCAGGGCGGTGCGTTCGGGGTGGGCGTGGAACAGCTCGTGGTAGTGCCCGAAGCCGATCTCCTTGGCCATCAACGGCCAGAAGTCGCGCCGCAGTTCGAGCGGTCCGCCGGTGGCGAGCACGGCGTCCACGGCGGCCTTGTCGAAGTACCGGGGGAGCGGGGCGGGCGGCCCCTGGAGGCGGTAGCCGGTCTTGGAGTGGTACGGGACGCCGCGCCGCGAGCCGAGGTGGAGCACCGGCTCGCGCCCGGACGGGAGGTAGCGCAGCGCGGGCCCGTCCCCGGTGGGTTCGAAGCGGCCGCCGCGGCCCTCGGTGAGCAGGGCGATCAGATCCACCGAGGCGAGGCCGAGGCCGCGCACCACCACCTGTTCGCCGGGGGCCAGGCCCGCCAGCTCGGCGGCCGTGTCGGCGGTGTAGGCGGGCGGGAGGTGGAAGCGGCCGTGCCGGGCGGCGAACTCGGCGTCGGCGGCGAAGCGCGGGTGCGGGGCGGAGTCGAGGTGGCCGAGGGTGAGGACGACGTGGTCGGCGGTGAGCGTCCGGTCGGTGAGGTGGACGGTCTGCGGGCCGTCGGCCGGGCCCTCGATCCGCCGGACGGTGTCGCGGTGGACGGTGACCGTGACGTGTGCCGGCAGGTCGGCGACGGCGCGGCGGAACACCCAGTCCAGGTAGGCGCTCTGGGCCCGGCGGGTGGGGAAGTCGGTGGGTTCGAGGGTGCGCAGCTCGGCCCGGACGGCCGGGTCGGCGACCGTCCGGTAGGGCGCGAACTCCTCCTGCCGCGGCGCCCATTCGGCCAGCGAGGGGCCGGGGCGGACCGGCCCTTCGAGGGTGGAGCGCTCGTCGGTGAACATGGTGACGTCCTCCGCCATCGAGTTCATCCGCAGCAGCGGGGACTGGTCGTGGCGCCAGATCCGGCCCCCGCCCGGCGGGTACGGGTCGACCAGGTGGATCGCCAACGGTCGCCCGGCGGGCAGGAGTTCGGCGGCGTTGGCGGCGAGCCGCTCCAGCAGCGCGGTGCCGCGCGGGCCGGCCCCGACGATGACGAGGGCGCTGTCCGCGATGATTCGCCCGCTGCGCTCACTCATGTGCCCGCACCACCCTGGCGAAGGCCGCCCGGGCCCGCTGCAGCGGGGTGGGCGGCAGGCCGTCGCGGGTGGCGCCCCGGGCGAAGTGCCGTTCCACGTAGTACTGGCCGATGGACAGCAGGGTGGTGACCACCAGGTACCAGATGGTGGCGACCATCAGCATAGGGATGACCTGGTACGACTGGAGGTAGACCAGCTGCACCGAGTAGAGCAGGTCGGAGACGGCCAGCACGCTGACGATGCTGGTGCCCTTGAGCGCCCCGATCAGCATGTTCCCGGCGGTCGGCACGATCGCCCGCATGGCCTGCGGCACCACGATCCGGCGCAGTACCCGCCACCGGCCGAGGCCGAGCGCGGACGCCGCCTCCAGCTGGCCGCGGTCCACGGAGAGGATGCCGCCGCGGATCACCTCGGCGGCGTACGCGGTCTCCAGCAGGGTGAGGCCGATGACGGCGGTCAGGGTGGGGCCCATCAGGTTCACCGTCCGCACCGTGACGAACTCGGGGCCGAACGGGATGCCGAGGCCGAGGGTCGGGTAGAGCGCGCCGATGTTGAAGAAGAACAGCAGCTGCACCAGCGGCGGGGTGGAGCGGAACACCCAGATGTAGGCCCAACTGAGCGTGCGCAGGACCGGGTTGGCGGACAGCCGCATGGTGGCGAGGAGGGTGCCGAGCAGGAAGCCGAGGGCGAGGGTGACGGCGGTCAGCCAGAGGGTCAGGGTGAGCCCGTTGAGCACCGAGCGGGCGGTGAACCAGTCGGCGACCACGCTCCACCGGAAGGCCTTGTTGCGGATCACCGAGTTGAGCGCCATCGCGGCCAGCAGCAGGGCGACGGCGGCGGCGGCCCACTGACCGGGCTTGCGGCGGGCGACGATCCGGGCCTCGGTGGCGGGTGGCGCGGTGGGGCGGTCGACGAGGGAGGGGGCGGGCAGGACGTCCTGCGGGGTGGCCATGGCGGCGGCTCCTGGGCGGAGTGCGGGCGGGAGGGTACGGCGGTGGTCACGTACGCGGGGCGCGGCCCGTGTCCCTCAACACGGCCGGCGCATGGCACTGCACTCCGCGCCGATCGTACGCATGCGCGATCGACGGCTGTCAAGGGTGATCGGGGTGGGGAAGGGGTCGGTCGGGGCGTGTAGGAAAAGCGACAGGAGATCGCAACAGTGCGGCAATGATGGATGGTTGACGTACCGATCGGCCGACTGTTCAACTTGGGGCCATGTACGCCGAGCAGCCCCTGGTCAGTCGCGACCACATCGACTTCGGTCGGGTGTGGTCCGCGGCGTGTCGCGGCTGACCCGGCAGCGGGCCGCCCGTCCGGCCTGATCCCCCGACGGGGAGCCCTCCCTCGGTCCGCCCCGTCGCGGCCGGTTCCGTCGGCCGCCGGCCGGCGACGCGCCGGGCGCCCCCGCTGCCGCCGACGAAGCCGATGAACCGGCACTGCGCTCCGGCAGTCTCCCCACTCCTTCCACCGTCACCCCCGCTTCCACCGCCACCCCGCTCGACGGCCGCCCCGCCGCGGCCGCCTCCGGGCTGCCCACCCGCGGCCCGACGGAGTCCCGCCCACCCGAAAGGTTCCGCCATGCCCGTCGAATTCCTCGGCATCGCCGCCACCGGCGACGGTTCGGAGACCACCGCCCGCACCACCGCCGCCTTCGACCGCGACTACACCCTGCGGCTGGCCCGGGCGCACGAGGACCACGGCTGGGACCGGGTGCTCTTCGCCTACGGGGCCGGCGCCCCGGAGCCGGCCGCCGCGGCCGCCTTCCTCGCCTCGCACCTGGACCGCCTCCAGATCCTGCTGGCGCACCGGCCGAACGTCTCCTACCCGACCTTCGCGGCCAAGACCTTCGCGACCCTCGACCGGATCAGCGACGGCCGGCTGACCGTGCACTTCATCACCGGCGGCAACGACCACGAACAGCAGCGCGAGGGCGACTTCCTGACCAAGGACCAGCGCTACGAGCGCACCCGCGAGTACATCGGCATCGTCAAGAAGGCCTGGACCAGCCGGGAGCCCTTCGACCACGAGGGCCCGTACTACCGCTTCAACGACTTCGTCTCGGACGTCTTCCCCGTCCAACTCCCGCGCCCCGACGTCTCCTTCGGCGGCTCCTCGGACGCGGCCTACGCGGCCGGCGGCGCCGAGGCGGACATCTACTGCCTCTGGGGCGAGCCGCTGGCCCGCACCGCCGAGCAGATCGAGCGGGTGAAGGAGGCGGCCCGGGCCGCCGGGCGCACCGACGTGCCGCGGATCCAGGTGGCGTTCCGGCCGATCATCGCGCCGACCGAGGAACTGGCCTGGGAGAAGGCCCACCGGACGGTGGCCGCGATCCGGGCCCGCCGGGGCGCGAACCGGCCGGGGGCCGCCCCGGGTGCCGTGACGCCCGAGCCCGTGGCACCCGGGGCCGTGGCACCCGAGAACGTCGGCTCCCGGCGGCTGATCGAGATCGCCGAGGCCGGCGAGCGCTACGACCGCGCGCTGTGGACCCCGACCGCCGCGGCCACCGGCGGGGCGGGCAACTCCAACGCGCTGGTCGGCACCCCGGAGACGGTCGCCCAGGCGCTGCTCGACTACTACGACCTCGGCGTGGACATCCTCTCCGCGCGCGGCTACGACCTGGTGGACGACGCGATCGACTTCGGCCGGTACGTCATCCCGATCGTCCGCGAGGAGGTCGCCAAGCGGGACGCCGCCGCGGCCGCCCGGGCCGCCCGGGCCGAGCGCGACCGCCACCAGCTGATCGCGGCGCAGGCGTGAGCGGGGGCGTGAGCGCGGGTTCGAGCATCGGTGTCGGCGCGGCCCCGTCGCCCGCGGCCGACTTCCGCCGGGTCGCCGTCGACGACCCGCTGGCCGAGCCGCTGCTGCGCGAGCTGACCCACGAGTACGTCACCCGGTACGGCCCCGAGGCGCACCAGGAGATGACCCGCTACCCGAACGAGGCCTTCGCCGAGCCGCACGGCGTGCTGCTCCTCCTGCTGGAGGACGGTGAGCCGGTGGCCGGCGGCGCCTACAAGCGCCGCGACGAGTCCACCGCCGAGGTGAAGCGGATGTGGACGCACTCCGCGCACCGCCGCCGGGGCCTGGCCCGCCGGGTGCTGGCCGAACTGGAGCGGACGGCGGCCGCGGCCGGCTACACCCGCTTCTACCTCACCACCGGACCGCGTCAGCCCGAGGCCAAGGGCCTCTACCTGGCGGCCGGCTACACCCCGCTGTTCGACGTCTCGGCCGACCCCCTGACCATCGGCCCGCTCCCCTTCGAGAAGCAACTGCCCGCCGCCGCGGAGCAGTTGCCAGTCCTGGCCCCGACCTCCTGAAAGGCCCCCCGTGAGAACCAGCACCGTCCGCCGCCGCCTGCTCGCGACCGCCGCCCTGCTGCCGGTCCTGGCCCTGGCCGCCTGCGGCTCGGACCCGAAGATCGCGGGCGCGGCGGTGGCGGGCGGTCCGGCCGCCACCGCCACCGAGGACCTCGTCTCCGGCCTGCGGACCTCCGAGGCCGCCGCCGCGCTGCTGCCCGAGGAGGTCCGCAGGGCCGGCACGCTGAAGTTCGGCTCCTCCTTCGGCTCGCCGCCCAGCGCGTTCTACGCCGACCAGGTCAGCAAGAAGCCCGCCGGGATCGACGTGGACTTCACCGACGCGGTGGCCAAGCTGCTCGGCCTGACCGTGCAGCGCGAGGAGGCCGCCTTCGAGACCATCCTGCCCGCCCTGGACAGCGGGAAGTTCGACGTCGGCACCGGCAACTTCGGGGTCACCGCGGCCCGGCTGAAGACCATCGACTTCGTCACCTACATCGACGACGGCCAGGGCTTCGCGGTGAAGAAGGACAACACCGCGATCCAGCCGGTCACCGACCTCGTCCAGCTGTGCGGACTGACCGTCGGCACCGGCGCCGGCACCACCTTCGAGACCACCCTCAACAGCCGGCGGAACGTCTGCGCCGACGCGGGGCGCAAGCCGTACGAGGTCAAGGCGTTCAGCGAGGGCGGCGCCCTGCTGACCGGCCTCCAGCAGGGGCGGGTGGACGTCGTGATGTCCACCATCAACGGCCTGCGCCACCAGGCCGCGCAGGAGGCCTCCGGGACCCGCTTCCTCGGCGAGTTCCACCGCCTCGACGTCGGCTTCGCGCTGAAGAAGGGCTCGAAGCTCGCCCCGGCCCTCCAGGCGGCGGTCAACCAGCTGATCAAGGACGGGACGTACGAGCGGATCCTGCGCAAGTGGGGGGTCGCCGAGTCGGCGATCACGGAGTCGCAGATCAGCCCGCCCGAGCACGCCTGAGCGCCGCTGCCCCGCCCGCCGCCCGCCGCCCGCCGTCCAAGGAGTCCCCGATGACCGTCAGCACCGCGGCGCCGCCGACGCCGCCGACACCCCCGCCCCCGTCCGGGCCGGCCCCGGCCCCGGCCGCCCTCGACCTCGACGAACTGGCCGGCCTGCGGACCGTCCCCGCCCGCCACCCCTGGCGCTGGGCCGTCGGGCTCGCCGCGCTGGTCGTGCTCGCCCAGTTCGCCCACGGCCTGGCCACCAACCCCGGCTGGGACTGGGCGACCTTCCGGCTCTACTTCACCGCCGACACCATCCTCCGGGCGATCGGACGGACCCTCGAACTCACCGCCTACGGCACGGTACTGGGCTTCCTGCTGGGCGCCGCGGTGGCCGCGATGCGGCTGTCCCGCAGCGCGATCCTGCGGTCCATCGCCTGGGCCTACGTGTGGGTGTTCCGCTCGATCCCGCTGATCGTCCAGCTGGTCTTCTGGTTCAACCTCTCCTACCTGTACAAGCGGTTCGGGATCGGCATCCCCTTCGGCCCGACCTTCGGCGACGTCGAGACGGTCGGGGTGCTCGGCGCGCTCGGCGCGGCGGTGCTCGGCCTCGGGCTGCACCAGGCCGCGTTCGCCGCCGAGATCATCCGCGGCGGCATCGTCGCGGTGGACGCCGGCCAGCGGGAGGCCGCCGCCGCGCTCGGCATCCCGCCCTGGCGCCAGGGCCTGCGGATCGTGCTGCCGCAGGCCATGCGCGGCATCCTGCCGGCCGCCGCCAACGAGGTGGTCTCGCTGCTCAAGGGCACCTCGGTGGTCTACGTGATGGCGATCGGCGAGCTCTTCTACCAGGCCCAGGTCATCTACGGCCGCACCGGCCGGGTGGTGCCGCTGCTGATGGTCGCCACCGTCTGGTACGTGCTGCTGACCACCGTGCTCTCGATCGGCCAGTACTACGTCGAGCGCCGCTTCGCCCGCGGCACCCGACGCACCCCGCCGCCCACCCCCTGGCAGCGCGCCCGGGCCTTCGCCCGCGGCCTGCGGTCGGGCACGGGTCCCGCCGCCGCCCGCATCCGTCCCGCCGCCGCCCGCACCTCCGGAGGACAGCCGTGACCACCCTGACGAAGCCCGGCCCGAACCCGGCCGGACCGCCCCCGGCCGCCCCGATGGTGCAGGTCCGCGGCCTGCACAAGAGCTTCGGCCGGCTGGAGGTGCTGCGCGGCGTCGACCTGGACGTCCCGGCGGGCTCGGTGACCGTGGTGCTCGGCCCGTCCGGCTCCGGCAAGTCCACCCTGCTGCGCGCGATCAACCACCTGGAGAAGCTGGACCGCGGCCACGTCGCCATCGACGGCGAACTGATCGGCTACCGCCGCTCCGGGGACCGGCTGTACGAGCTCAAGGAGCGCGAGGTGCTGCGCCAGCGCACCGGCATCGGCTTCGTGTTCCAGAACTTCAACCTGTTCCCGCACCTCACCGTGCTGGAGAACCTGGTGGAGGCGCCGGTCGCCGCGCTGCGCCGTCCCAAGGCCGAGGCCAGGGCGACGGCGCTGGCGCTGCTGGAGCGGGTCGGGCTGGCGGACAAGGCCGCCGCCTACCCCCGGCAGCTGTCCGGCGGGCAGCAGCAGCGGGTGGCGATCGCCCGGGCGCTGGCGCTGGAGCCGAAGGTGCTGCTGTTCGACGAGCCGACCTCGGCGCTCGACCCGGAGCTGGTCGGCGAGGTGCTGGACGTCATCAAGGACCTGGCCCGCAGCGGCACCACGATGATCGTGGTCACCCACGAGATCGGCTTCGCCCGCGAGGTCGCCGACACCGTGGTCTTCATGGACGGCGGCGTGGTGGTCGAGCAGGGCCCGCCCGCCGAGGTCCTGGACCGGCCGCGGCACGAGCGCACCCGGGCCTTCCTGGCCAAGGTGCTCTGACCCGCCCGCTCCCCACCGACCCACCCGTACCCAGCCCGCTCCCCGCCCCCGCCCCGCCCAGACACCACGCCACCTTCACCGAGCAGGAGTCCCGCCGTGCCCCTACCCCGCCGCGCCCTCGTGACCGCCGCCGGCGCGCTCGCCGCCGCCCTCGCCCTGGCCGGCTGCGGCAGCACCGCCACGGGCGCCGCGGCGGACCTCGCCCCGGCCGGGGGCGGCACCGCGCCCGACGGCACCGTGGTGAACCTGTCGCCGAACCAGAACCGGGTCACCACGCCCAAGGTCGACGCGATCGCCGCGCTCGTCCCGGAGGAGATCAGGAAGAAGGGGACGCTGACCGTGGTCGACTCGATCGGCACCACCCCGCCGCTGGACTTCTACGCGAACGACGACAGGACCGTCATCGGCGTCGAGCCGGACCTCGCCTCGCTGATCGGCAACGTGCTGGGCCTCAGGGTCGAGTTCAACCCGGTCTCCTGGGAGAACATCTTCGTCGGCCTGGACAGCGGCAAGTACGACGTCGGCCTCTCCAACATCACCGTCACCGAGGAGCGCAAGGAGAAGTACGACTTCGCCACCTACCGGCTGGACGTCCTCGGCTTCGAGGCGAAGAAGGGCAGCGGCCTCAAGGTCACCGGCGCCCGGGACCTCGCCGGGAAGACGGTCGGCGTCGCCACCGGCACCAACCAGGAGAAGCTGCTGGTCTCCTGGAGCGAGGAGAACGTCAGGAACGGCCTCAAGCCGATCGACATCAAGTACTTCCAGGGCACCGAGTACTACCTGGCGCTCTCCTCCGGCCGGATCGAGGTCTACAGCGGCCCCAACCCCAGTCTGGCCTTCCACGCCGTGCAGACCGGCCAGACGGAGGTCGTCGGCACCTACTCGGGCGGCGGCGCGGACGTCATCGGCAAGATCGCGGCGACCACCCGGAAGGACAACGGGCTGGTCAGGGCGCTGAACGGGGCGATCGACGAGGTGATCCGCAACGGCAGCTACGGGCAGGTGCTCAAGCGCTGGGGCCTGGACACCGAGGCCGTGGCGGCCTCCGAGATCAACCCGCCCGGACTGCCCAGGCCGAAGCCGTAGCGCACCGGTCCGGGCTCGTTCACCCGTTCGTCCCCGCCCGCCGCTATGGTGACCCCTCCGACGGCGAACGGCGTGCGGTCGCGGTCGAGTTGGGGGAGGGCATGGAGCAGGGCGAGGTGCTCGGCGGACGCTTCCGGCTGGAGCAGAAGCTGGGCAGGGGCGGTTTCGGGGTGGTCTGGCGGGCGACCGACACGACCATCGACCGGGAGGTCGCGGTCAAGGTGCTGCTCGCCGAGCACGCCACCGACCGGGAGGCGGTCAGCCGGTTCGTCCGCGAGGCCCGGACGGCCGGGAGCCTCAACAGCCAGCACATCGTGACCGTGTACGACTACGGCTGGACCGAGACGGCCTCCGGCAAGATCCCGTACCTGGTGATGGAGCTGGTCCGCGGCCGGGTGCTGTCCGAGGTGCTCAGGACGGGGCGGCCGGACCACAAGCAGGCGCTGCGCTGGATGCGGCACGTGTGCAAGGCGCTGGACGCCGCGCACCGCTCGGGGATCGTCCACCGGGACATCAAGCCCGAGAACGTGATGATCACCGAGGGGGACGAGCGCGCCAAGGTCCTGGACTTCGGCATCGCCCGACTGGTCACCCAGACCGTCCGGCTCACCTCCACCGGCAACGTGGTCGGCACCGTCCCGTACCTGGCCCCCGAGTGCTGGTCCGGCGGCGCGGTGGACGGCCGGGCCGACCTCTACGCGCTCGGCATCATGCTGTACGAGGTCTGCGCCGGTGCCCGCCCGTTCCGCGCCGCCTCGGCCGCCGAGTACATGTACAAGCACCTGGAGGAGGTTCCGCCCCGGGTGCGCAGCAAGGACCCGGCACTGGCCGGGCTGATCGCCGAACTGCTCGCCAAGCGGCCCGAACAGCGGCCGTCCGGCGCGGCCGAGGTGCTGGAGCGGCTGCGCGGCGTCCAGCCCGGGGTGCTGCGCCCGGACGACCCCAGCCCGGAGCAGCTGCGCCGGCGGGCCGACCGCGCCTGGCAGCACGGCGAGGCCGGCTCGGCGGCGGAGGCGGTGGAGATCCTCACCGCGCTCGTCCCCGACTTCGCCCGGATCTGCGGCCCGGAGGACCCGCGCACCCTGCGCACCTGCCACGACCTGGCCCTCTGGCTGGCCCGGGACGGCAGCCCGGGTGCCGCCGTCGCACTGCTGGACGGGCTGACCCGACTGCCCGGCGCCACCCCGGAGGCCCGGGCGGACGCGCGGCGCGACCTCGCGCACTGGCAGCGGGAGGCCGCCCGGCTGGGCCCGGGCCTGCCGCGGCCGTTCACCCTGGGGGAGCTGCTCGGCGGCCCCTCCTGAGCGGCCCCGCCGGGTGCCGACCGTGCGGGCCGCCGAACCGGGCCCGCCGGGTGTCAACCGTGCGGGCCGCCGAACCGGGCCCGCGGCCGGGGCGGGAACCGGGAGGATCCCGCTCACCGGGACGGTCTGGCCCGCCGCCCCGGCGCGTTGGTATACCTCGTTGCCGGACTCGGGTCGGCGTCCGCGCCGCCCCGGTGAGCTGCGACGAAAGGCTGGTGACGGATCGATGAAGCTCCTGCGCGTCGGACCCGCGGGCGCCGAGCGCCCGGTCGTCCTGGGCGGCGACGGTACCGCGTACGACCTCTCGGGGCGGACCCGTGACCTCGACGGGGCCTTCCTGGCCGGGCTGGACCCGGCCGCGCTGGCCCGGGACGCGGCCGCCGGCCTCCTGCCGGTGGTGGACCTCGACGGCCTGCGGGTGGGCGCTCCGGTGGCCCGGCCGGGCAAGGTGGTCGGCATCGGGCTCAACTACCGCGACCACGCCGCCGAGGCCGGGGCCGCGATCCCGGCCGAGCCGGTGATCTTCCTCAAGCCGAGCTCCACCGTGGTCGGCCCGTACGACGAGGTGCTGGTGCCGCGCGGCGGCGAGAAGACCGACTACGAGGCCGAGCTGGCGGTCGTGATCGGCCGCACCGCCCGCTACCTGGACTCGCACGCCGAGGCGGCCGGGGTGATCGCCGGGTACACGATCGCCAACGACGTCACCGAGCGGGCCTTCCAGTTCGAGCGCGGCGGCCAGTGGGACAAGGGCAAGTCGGCGGAGACCTTCACCCCGCTCGGGCCCTGGCTGGTCACCGCCGACGAGGTGGCGGACCCGCAGGCGCTGACCCTGCGGCTCTGGGTCAACGGCGAGCAGCGCCAGCACGGCAGCACCGCGGAGATGGTCTTCCCGGTGCTCGAACTGGTCCGCTACGCGAGCCGGTTCATGGTGCTGGAGCCCGGCGACGTGGTCATCACCGGCACCCCGGCCGGGGTCACCCTGGGCCGCCCCGGCACGCCGTACCTCGCCCCGGGCGACGTGGTCGAGATCGAGGTCGACGGGCTGGGCCGCCAGCGCCAGGTGCTCGGCGCGGCGTGACGGCGTAGGCCGTCCCGGCCCTTGGCACGGGGGTCGGGAACGTCACGCCGGGCCGAGCACCGCCCGCAGCCGCTCCACGCGTTCCGGCCGCGGTCCCTCCAGCGCCAGCACCCCCGCCAGCACCTCGGCCGTCTGCGGGTCGTGCAGCGCCGTCGCCGCCGCCATCGCGGTGAACTGGTCCACCAGCCAGTCGCGCAGCTCCGCCACCGGCAGCGTCCGCCCCTCGTCCAGCCAGCTCAGCGACGCGCCCTCGACCACCGCGATCCACGAGCGCACCAGCAGCGTCAGCCGCGGCCCGGCCTGCCGGACGCCCAGGTGGCGCAGCGTGCGCCGCAGCGCGGCCCGCCGGACGTCGTCCACGATCGCCGAGGTGCGGGCCGTCTCCACCACCGAACCGCCGCGCAGCAGCGCCGAGTAGCCCGCGTCGTGCTCGGCCACGAAGGCGAAGTAGCCGTCCAGCACCGCCGCCAGCTGCTCGGACGGCCGCCCGCTCAGCGGCACCGCGAAGCGGCTGGTCAGCTCGTCCGCCGCGGTGCGCAGCGCGGCCTCGTACAGCTGCTGCTTGCCGCCGGCGAAGTAGCGGTACACCAGCGGGCGGGAGGCCCCGGCGGCCTCGGCGACGTCGTCCAGGCTCACCTCCTCGGGCGGCCGGGAGGCGAACAGCTCCAGGGCGACCGAGATCAGCTGCTCACGCCGCTGCTGGACCGGCAGCCGCCGGTAGCCGGTGCGGCGCGGGCGCGGTTCGGGGGCGTCGGGGGCGGGTGCCTGTCCGGCTGCGGGGGCGGGGCTGGCTTCCATGGCGGCCAAGCGTAATGGGCTGCGGACGGATCGGATCCGGTCGCGCGGAACGGATTTTTCGCAGGCGAACCCCGCTCGCAAAGGGGTTGCAAAGCAGGCCCGCCGCGAAATGATGTCGGAATGCCTGAAGAACTGATCACCGCCGACGGCGCCACCCCTCGCCGCATCGCCGACGACCACGTCCGCGAACTGGCCGAGCTCGACCCGCTGACCGCGGTCTACCTCGGCGTCAACCTCGACGACGACCGGCTGCCCGACCTCTCCCCGGCCGGGGCCGAGGCCATCGCCGACCTCGCCCGCCGCACCCTGGCCCGGCTCGACGAGGCCGAGCGGGCCGGCGCCGCCGAGGACGAGGCGGAGCGCCGCTGCGCCCGGCTGCTGCGCGAGCGGCTGACCGCCGAACTGGCCGTGCACGAGGCGGGGGAGGGCTTCCGCTCGCTGCGCAACCTGGGTTCCCCGGTGCACGACCTGCGGGAGTCCTTCACCCTGATGGGCACCGACACCGAGGCCGAGTGGCAGGTGATCGGCCGCCGCCTGGCGAGGGTGCCGGCGGCGTTCGAGCAGTACCGGCGGACGCTGGCCGAGGGCGTCGAGCGCGGCCTGCTGTCCGGCCCGCGCCAGGTGACCACGGTGCTCGGGCAGTTCGCCGAGTGGCTGGGCGAGGACGCGCCGGCCGAGGGCGACGGCGGGCGACGGGCGGGCTGGTTCGGCCAGTTCGTCCAGGACGCGCCGGAGAGCGTGCGCCCCGAGCTGGTGAAGCACGCGGAGGCGGCCTCGGAGGCGCTCGCGGAGCTGCGCGACTGGCTGCGCGACGTGTACGGCCCGGCGGCGGCCGGCGCCCCGGACACCGCGGGCCGGGAGCGCTACGCCCGCTGGGTGCGCTACTGGACCGGTGCCGACCTGGACCTGGACGAGGCCTACGCCTGGGCCTGGAGCGAGTTCCACGACCTGCTGGCGCAGATGGAGGCCGAGGCCGAGAAGGTCCGCCCGGGCGAGGGCCTGCTGGCGGCGATGCGGTGGCTGGAGACGGACGGTCCGGCGATCGAGGGCGCCGAGGAGGCCCGGGAGTACCTCCAGGGCCTGATGGACCGGGCGGTGCGGGACCTCCAGGGCACCCACTTCGACCTGGCCGAGCCGGTCACCCGGGTCGAGTCGAGGATCGCCCCGGCCGGCAGCGCCGCCGCGCCGTACTACACCGCTCCCTCGCTGGACTTCAGCCGTCCCGGGCGGACCTGGCTGCCGCTGCTCGGCCGGGAGCGCTTCCCGACCTGGGACCTGGTCTCGACCTGGTACCACGAGGGGGTCCCGGGCCACCACCTGCAGCTCGCGCAGTGGAACTACGTCGCGGACCGGCTCTCCACCTACCAGGTGAGCCTCGGCGGGGTGAGCGCCAACCTGGAGGGCTGGGCGCTGTACGCCGAGCGCCTGATGGACGAGCTCGGCTACCTCACCGACCCGGGCCACCGGCTGGGCTACCTCAACGCGCAGATGATGCGCGCGCTGCGGGTCATCGTCGACATCGGCATGCACGTGGGCCTGGACTTCCCGGCGGACTCCCCGTACCGCCCGGGCGAGCCGGTCGCCCCGGAGCACGCCCGGGAGTTCTTCGGCCTGTACTGCGGCCTGTCCGCCGACGTCCTGGACAGTGAGCTGGTCCGCTACCTGGGCCTGCCCGGCCAGGCGATCGGCTACAAGCTCGGCGAGCGCGCCTGGCTGCGCGGACGGGCGGCGGCGAAGGCGGCGCACGAGGCGCGCGGCGAGGAGTTCGACCTCAAGGCCTGGCACATGGCGGCGCTCTCGCAGGGCTCGCTGGGGCTGGACGACCTGGTCGAGGAGCTCTCGGCGCTCTGACGCCCGAAGCAGGCCCCCGGTACTCGGTCCGGAGTCCCGGGGGCCTGGTTATTTTGTCCCGAAGGTCTGATTTGGCAAGGTTTTTCCTTGCGATCCGTCCGGGTCGGGGTTTGGCTGGAAGGCGACTGCGTGACCTCTCCGCCCCCACTCCGGAAGGCTCGACCAGTGCCTGCGCAAACCGCCACGGGTCATGAGGACGCGGACCGCCGCCGCTGGTGGGCGCTGGCGGTCATCGCCACCGCCCAGCTCATGATCGTGCTCGACATCACCATCGTGAACATCGCACTGCCGTCCGCCCAGCGGGAGCTGGGCATCTCGGACGCCGACCGGCAGTGGGTGATCACCGCCTACACGCTCGCCTTCGGCGGCCTGCTGCTGCTCGGCGGCCGGCTGGGCGACCTCTTCGGCCGCAAGCGCGTGTTCACCGTCGGCCTGCTGGGCTTCGCCCTCGCCTCCGCCCTCGGCGGCGCGGCGGTCGACCCGGCCATGCTCTTCGGCGCCCGCGCCCTCCAGGGCGCGTTCGGCGCCCTGCTCGCCCCCTCCGCGCTGGGGCTGCTCTCCACCACCTTCTCCGATCCCCGGGAACGCAGTACGGCCTTCGGCATCTTCGGCGCGATCGCCGGCGGCGGCTCCGCGATCGGGTTCATCGCGGGCGGCCTGCTGACCGAGTACCTGGACTGGCGCTGGTGCCTGTTCGTCAACGTGCCGATCGCCGCCGTCACCGCCTTCGCGGCGTTCAGCGTGCTGAACCGCGACCACGTCGAGAAGAGCCGCCGGACGCGGCTGGACCTGCCCGGGGCGCTGCTCGGCTGCGGCGGCCTGCTGGCGGTCGTCTACGGCACCTCCGAGGCCGTGAACCGGGGCTGGGGCGACGCCCTGGTGGTCGGCTCGCTGCTGCTGGGCGCGGCGCTGCTCGCGGTGTTCGTCCTGGTCGAGCGGCGCACCGCGAACCCGCTGCTGCCGCTGCACATCGTCGCCGACCGCAACCGCGGCGGCGGCGCGCTCTCGGTGGGCCTGGCGATGGTCGGCATGTTCGGCCTGTTCCTGTTCCTGACCTACTACCTCCAGGCCATCAAGCACTTCTCGCCGGTCGTGTCCGGCCTGTCGTTCCTGCCCATGACGGTCGCGATCGTGCTGAGTTCGACGGGCTTCGCGGCCCGGATGATGACGAGGGTGCCGACCCGCTACCTGGTCGGCCCCGGGCTGCTGCTGGCCGCGGGCGGCATGGCCTGGCTGACCCAGATGCGGGTCGGCAGCCCCTGGGCCGGCATGGTGCTGCCCGCCGAGCTGCTGATCGGCCTGGGCATGGGCCTGGTCTTCATGCCGGCCATGAGCCTGGCCACCCTCGGGGTCGCCCCGAACGAGGCCGGCGCGGCCGCGGCCACACTCAACTCGGCCCAGCAGGTGGGAGGTTCGGTGGGCACCGCCTTGCTGAACACGGTCGCCGCGAGCGCCACCGCGAGCTTCCTGGCCACCCGGATCGCCTCCGATCCGGCGGTGCGGGCCCAGGGCGCGGTGCACGGCTACGTGGTCGCGACCTGGGTGGCGATGGGTGTCCTGCTGCTGGCCGCGCTGATCGCGGTGCTGATGATCGACCACCGGCCGGCGCCCGCCGAGGCCACCGCCGTGCCGGTCGGGGAGGCGGCGGAAGCGCCTTCCGCCGCCCGGGCCGCCCAGGTGTCCGCGGTGCGGGCGGCGGACGGGCGGCCGAGCCCGCGGGCCGTCGCCCGGGCCGATGTCAGGGCGAACGTCAGGGCCGCAGCCGAGGCTCCCGCGGAGACGGGTCGGGAGCGGCCACCGGCCGACTGAAACTTGCAGCAAGGTCTTGCAGTCAACCTCCGGCGCCTGCTTGACTCCTGGCACGTCCAGGGATCAAGGAGGCGCCATGCTGCCCGAGTTCGACCTGCTCGTCGTCGGCGGCACCGGCGTGGACACCATCGTCCGGGTCGAGCGGCTGGAGATCCCGCCCGGCGACTCGCGCTTCGTCGAACCGGTGCGGGACTACGTCGGCCACACCGGCAACGGCGTCGCCCTCGGCGCGCACCACCTCGGCCTGCGCACCGCGTTCATCGACTTCCTCGGCGACGACGCCCAGGGGGACCTGGTCCGCGCCCACTACGCGCGCCACGGCCTGCACTTCGCGCACCTGGTGAGCCCGCACGGCACCCCGCGCGGGGTCAACCTGGTGGACGCGGCCGGCCGCCGGTTCTCCTTCTTCGACGGCCGCCACCCCGCCGGCCTGCGGCTGCCCCGCGACTTCTACCTGCCGTACGCCGAGCGCAGCCGGCACGTCCACCTGTCCATCACCGGCGTCAACCGGGACATGTACGGCGACCTGCACCGCCTCGGCCGCACCACCTCCACCGACCTGCACGACTGGGACGGCGCCGACCCGCACCACCGCGACTACGCGCTCGGCTCCGACCTGGTCTTCCTCTCGGTGGCCAGCTGCCGGGGCCGGCACGAGGAGGTGATGCGCGCGGTCCTCGCCGAGGGGCGCGCGCGGGTGGTCGTCGCAACCGCCGGGGCCGAGGGCTGCCACCTGCTCACCCGCGACGACCCGGCGCCCCGCCACCTGCCCGCCGTGGACCCGGGCCGCCCGGTGGTGGACACCAACGGCGCCGGGGACGCCTTCGTGACCGGTTTCCTGTACGCCTGGTTCCGGGGCCGCGCGCCGCTGGACTGCGCCCGGGCCGGTACGGTGGCCGGTGCTTTCGCCTGCACCGCCGCCGGGACGCACACCGCCTTCGCGGGAGCCGGCGAACTGGACGCGGTGCTCGCCGGATCCTGACACCGGAGGGCGCGAGCGGACGACGGGTTTCTCATCGAGCTCCCAGGAGCCCGTCACATCGCTACCAGGCTGAGGCGACATAGTCGTCGACCGAACGCCACCCGATCGCCCCGGCAGGAGAAACAGGCATGGGCAAGCACCGCCGCCAGAGGTCGCGCCGCCGCGGACTCCTGGTCCCGTCCCTGTTCACCGCGCTGTCCGCGGTGGCGGTCGCCGCGGTGCTGACCGGCACGCACGGGCTGGACCTGTCCGACACGACGGCCGCCGGGAAGGCGGCCCGCGGCACCCGTACCGTCGCCGCGCCCGCCCCGGCCACCGGCCCGGCGGACGCGGTCGCGCCCGCACCGGTCGCGGCCCCCACGCCCGCCGGGACCCCGACCGCCGGGACCCCGACCGCCGCCCCGGCGACGCCCGCCCCGGCCGCCACGGCGGCCGCGCCCGCCACCCACGTCGCCCTCGGCACCACCGACGTGGCCCCGGCCGGCGACCGCGAGGCCGGGACGGTCGGCGCGCTGTTCAACGGCGCGGTCGGGGCGGGCGGCCACTTCTGCACCGCCAGCGTGCTGCACAGCCCCACCGGCAACCTGCTGCTGACCGCCGCGCACTGCCTCAGCGGCACCGACGGCGTCACCTTCGTCCCCGGCTACCGCGACGGCTCCGCGCCGTACGGCACCTGGCAGGTGACCGCCGTGCACACCACCGCCGGCTGGTCCCAGAAGGGCGACGTGGACGAGGACTTCGCGATCCTGGAGACCGCCCCGAGCGGCGGCCGCAACGTCGAGGACGTGGTCGGCGGCAACCGGCTGGGCACCGACGAGCCGTTCGACGCGACCGTCCGGCTCTACGGCTACCCCGCCGACTCCGAGGCGCCCGTCCTGTGCACCAACACCACCGGGCAGCAGAGCGCCTACCAGCGGGTGGTCCACTGCCCGGCCTACCCGGGCGGCACCAGCGGCGGACCCTGGATCAACACCGCCACCGGCGACGTGATCGGCGCGATCGGCGGCTACCAGCAGGGCGGCGACACCGACGACATCTCGTACAGCGCCTACTTCGACCACACCATCGCCGAGCTCTGCGCCCAGGTCGGGGCGGCCGCCTCCTGAGCCCCCGGGCCTCCGCCCCGGGAGCGGGGCGGGCCCTCCGGCCGGCCGGGGCCGAACGGGCCCGCCCGGCCCCGGAACATGACGAAGGCCCAGATCCGTGGATCAACTCCACTGATCTGGGCCTCAGTCGCACTTCCTGCGAAGTGCCCCCGGTAGGATTCGAACCTACGCACCCGCCTCCGGAGGGCGGTGCTCTATCCCCTGAGCTACGGGGGCCTACTGGCCTGTCGGGCGCTCGCGCTTCCGACATGAAGAACAGTAGCAGGTGTGACCACCGGTCCGTGCACGGGTTTCCCGGAAGATCGTCCGGGCGGTGGCGGCGGCCGGGGAGCGGACGGGGCGGAAGTGCCCAAAGGCCGGACGGGGCGGCGGGGCCGCCGATACCCTCGGTGAGGTGTCGGGAGTGTCCGGGCGGGTCCTCGTGGTGGACGACAGCGAGGTGATCCGCCAGCTGATCAGGGTCAACCTGGAGCTCGAAGGCTTCGAGGTGGTGACCGCCGCCGACGGCGCCGAGTGCCTGGAGGTCATCCGCCGGGTGCAGCCCGACGTGGTGACGCTGGACGTGGTGATGCCGCGGCTGGACGGCCTGCGGACGGCGGCCCGGCTGCGGGCGACCCCGGACACCAGCCGGCTGCCGATCGCGATCGTGAGCGCCTGCACCCCGGCGGACCTCGACCTGGGGGAGACGGTCGGGGTGGACGGCTACCTCGGCAAGCCCTTCGACCCGGCCGACCTGGTGGCCCTGGTGCGGCGCCTGATGCGGCTCACCGGACAGGCCGACGGGCGGACCGGGGAGCGGGCCGGGGAGCGGACCGCCGGATCGCCCGATGCAGTTCGCCCAGAGCGAACAGAGCGCACCGATCGCGGCTGAGACCCCCGGAACCACGGCGCCCGGGCGTCTCAACGGGCAAACCGAGTGGCGGGCGGGTACCCCGTCTCGCCTACGCTTGGCGTCGTGACCCCCGCAGACCTTTCCCAGGCAATCCAGGCCGCAGTGAGCTCCGCCGTCGAGGCGGGCGAGCTGGCCGTCGCCGTGCCCGAGCACGTGACGGTCGACCGGCCCAAGAACAGGGACCACGGCGACTACGCGACCAACGTGGCCCTCCAGCTCGCCAAGGCGGCCGGCAAGCCGCCGCGAGCCGTTGCCGAACTGCTGGTCGAGCGCCTGCGAGGGATCACCGGCGTCGCCAAGGTCGACATCGCCGGTCCGGGCTTCCTGAACATCACCCTGGACACCGCCACCGCCGGCGCGCTGGCGCGCACCGTCGTCGAGGCGGGCGAGGCCTACGGCCGCAACGAGGCCCTCAAGGGCCTGAAGATCAACCTGGAGTTCGTCTCCGCCAACCCGACCGGCCCGATCCACATCGGCGGCGTCCGCTGGGCGGCCGTCGGCGACTCGCTGGCGCGCGTGCTGCGGGCCTCCGGCGCCGACGTCACCACCGAGTACTACCTCAACGACGCCGGTGTGCAGATCACCAAGTTCGCCGCCTCCCTGCAGGCCGCCGCGAACGGCCGCGAGGTGCCCGAGGGCGGCTACGTCGGCGAGTACATCGTCGACATCGCCAAGACCCTCACCGACGCCGTCCCCGGCGTGCTCGACCTGCCCGAGGCCGAGCAGCTGGAGGTCTTCCGCACCGAGGGCCTCAAGCTCATGGTCGCCGAGATCCAGCGCTCGATGGAGGAGTTCGGCACCCACTTCGACGTGTGGTTCTCGGAGAAGACGCTGCACGACTCCGGCGCGGTCGAGACGGCCATCGACCGGCTGCGCGAGCAGGGCCACGTCTTCGAGCAGGACGGCGCGGTCTTCCTGCGCACCACCGACTTCGGCGACGACAAGGACCGCGTCCTGATCAAGGCCGACGGCGACAAGACCTACTTCGCCGCCGACGCCGCGTACTACCTGTCCAAGCGGGACCGCGGCGCCGAGGTCGCGCTCTACATGCTGGGCGCCGACCACCACGGCTACGTCAACCGCCTCAAGGCCATCTCGGCCTGCGCGGGCGACGACATGGACCGCAACATCGAGGTGAAGATCGGCCAGTTCGTGAAGATGCTTCGCGACGGCGAAGAGGTCCGCATGTCCAAGCGGGCCGGCAACATCATCACGATCGACGACGTGGTCGAGTGGATCGGCGTCGACGCCGCCCGCTACACCCTGGCGCGCTCCTCCACGGACTCGACGATCACGCTGGACATCAACCTGCTGACCAGCCAGACGACCGAGAACCCGGTCTTCTACGTCCAGTACGCCCACACCCGGATGTGCGGCGTCGCGCGCAAGGCCGCCGAGCTGGGCGTGGACAAGGGCACGGCCGAGCAGTTCAAACCCGAGCTGCTCGCCACCGAGTGGGAGTCCGACGTGCTCGGCCACCTCGCGGAGTTCCCGCGGGTGCTGGCCACGGCCGGCGAGCTGCGCGAGCCGCACCGGGTCGCGCGCTACCTGGAGGACCTCGCGGGCAAGTACCACCGCCTGTACGAGAACTGCATGTTCCTGCCCAAGGGCGACGAGGAGCTCAACGACACGCACCGCGCCCGCCTCTGGCTGGTCGAGGCGACGCGCACCGTGCTCGCCAACGGCCTCACGCTCCTGGGCGTGACGGCGCCCGAGCGGATGTAGGCACCACCCCCAAGCGCACAGCGGGGGCGGCTGACGGTCAACGGGGACCGTCGCCGCCCCTCGCCATAGGTCTCGAAGGAACCCAGCACATGAGCGAGCTCAGCGAGCGAACCACCAGGGCGGTGCCCGGCGAAGGCCCCGTCGAGCGAAGCGAGGCGGGAGCATGAGCCGTTCCGCGCACCCCGCAGGCCCCCGCCACGGCGACGTCCTGCCCGAGGGCCACTACCAGGCCCCGCCCGCCGACCTGAACGCGCTCGACCCCAAGGTCTGGGCGCGCACCGTCGCCCGGAACGGCGAGGGCGTGGCCACCGTCGGCGGCGTCGACGTCAAGCGGCTGGCCGCCGAGTTCGGCACCCCCGCGTACGTGCTGGACGAGGAGGACTTCCGCTCCCGGGCACGCGCCTGGCGGGACGCCTTCGGCGCCGAGGCGGACGTCTACTACGCCGGCAAGGCCTTCCTCTCCAAGGCCGTGGTGCGCTGGCTGCACGAGGAGGGCCTCAACCTCGACGTGTGCAGCCCGGGCGAGCTGGCCGTCGCGCTGGCCGCCGGGATGCCGCCGCAGCGGATCGCGCTGCACGGCAACAACAAGTCCGCGGACGAGCTGGAACACGCGGTGAAGACCGGGGTCGGGCACGTCGTGGTCGACTCCTACGAGGAGATCGAGCGCCTGGCCGCGATCGCCGCCCGCCAGGGCGTGCGCCAGCGGGTGCTGATCCGGATCACCGTCGGCGTCGAGGCGCACACCCACGAGTTCATCGCCACCGCGCACGAGGACCAGAAGTTCGGTCTGTCCCTCACCGGGGGAGCGGCGGCCGAGGCGGTGCGCCGGGTGCTCGGCCACGACAGCCTGGAGCTGCGCGGCATCCACTCGCACATCGGCTCGCAGATCTTCGACATGGCCGGCTTCGAGGTGGCCGCCCGCCGGGTGGTCGGGCTGCTGGCCGGGATCCGCGACGAGCACGGCGTCGAGCTGCCCGAGATCGACCTCGGCGGCGGCCTCGGCATCGCGTACACCAGCGAGGACGACCCGCGCGAGCCGGCCGAGATCGCGGCCGCGCTGGCCGACATCGTCCGCCGCGAGTGCGCCGCCGCGCACCTGGACGCCCCCCGGCTGAGCGTGGAGCCGGGCCGGGCGATCGTCGGCCCGACGGCGTTCACGCTGTACGAGGTCGGCACCGTCAAGCCGCTGGAGGGCCTGCGCACCTACGTCAGCGTGGACGGCGGGATGTCCGACAACATCCGCACCGCGCTGTACGACGCCGAGTACTCGGTGGCCCTGGTGTCGCGCACCAGCGACGCGGAGCCGATGCTGGTGCGGGTGGTCGGGAAGCACTGCGAGTCCGGCGACATCGTCGTCCGGGACGCCTTCCTGCCGGCCGACCTCGTCCCGGGCGACCTCATCGCGGTGCCCGCCACCGGCGCCTACTGCCGCTCGATGGCGAGCAATTACAACCACGCCCTCAAGCCCCCCGTGCTCGCCGTCAAGGACGGTGCGGCCCGGGTGATCGTCCGGCGGGAGACGGAGGAGGATCTCCTGCGTCTGGATATCGGATGACGAAATTCTCGTCTCAGATCATGGAACGACCGTAGATCCGTACGGAAAGTCCCGGAGACTGGTACGGACCGAAGTTCCCGGCGGCCAAGGAAAACCCGCCGGGAATTACCGAAGCAGAAGAATGCAGAGCGGAGTCGGATGATGCGTACGCGCCCGCTGAAGGTGGCGTTGCTGGGTTGTGGTGTGGTGGGCTCCGAGGTGGCGCGCATCATGACGACGACGGCCGACGACCTCGCCGCTCGCATCGGCGCTCCGGTCGAACTGGCCGGGATCGCGGTCCGCCGGGCCGGGCGGACCCGCCCGGGCGTCCCGGAGCACCTGATCACCACCGACGCCGAGGCCCTGGTCAACCGGGGCGACATCGACGTGGTGGTCGAGGTGGTGGGCGGCATCGAGCCGTCCAAATCGCTGATCCTGTCCGCGTTCGCGCGGGGCGCCTCGGTGGTCAGCGCCAACAAGGCGCTGCTCGCCAAGGACGGCACCGAGCTGCACGCCGCGGCCGCCGGGGCCGGGGTCGACCTGTACTACGAGGCCGCCGTGGCGGGCGCGATCCCGCTGCTGCGCCCGCTGCGCGAGTCCCTCGCCGGCGACAAGGTCAACCGGGTGCTGGGGATCGTCAACGGCACCACCAACTTCATCCTCGACAAGATGGACACCACCGGCGCCGGCTACTCGGAGGCGCTGGAGGAGGCCACCGCGCTGGGCTACGCCGAGGCCGACCCGACGGCCGACGTCGAGGGCTTCGACGCCGCCGCCAAGGCCGCGATCCTGGCCGGCATCGCCTTCCACACCAAGGTCACCGCGGCGGACGTCTACCGCGAGGGCATCACCGAGGTGACGGCGGCCGACATCGCCTCCGCCAAGGAGATGGGCTGCGTGGTCAAGCTGCTCGCGATCTGCGAGCGGGCCGCGGACGGCGAGTCCGTCACCGCGCGCGTCCACCCGGCGATGATCCCGCTGTCGCACCCGCTGGCCTCCGTCCGCGAGGCGTACAACGCGGTGTTCGTCGAGGCCGAGGCGGCCGGCCGGCTGATGTTCTACGGCCCCGGCGCGGGCGGCTCGCCGACCGCCTCCGCGGTGCTCGGCGACCTGGTCGCGGTCTGCCGCAACAAGGTGGCCGGCACCACCGGCCCCGGCGAATCGGTGTACACCCGGCTGCCGGCCAAGCCGATGGACGAGGTGGTCACCCGCTACCACGTCAGCCTGGACGTGGACGACCGCGCGGGCGTGCTCGCCCAGGTGGCGTCCGTCTTCGCCGAGCACGGCGTCTCCATCGACACCGTGCGCCAGCAGGGCCGCGACGGCGACGCCTCGCTCGTCGTGGTCACCCACCGTGCCACCGACGCCGCGCTGTCGGCGACGGTCGACAAGCTCCGCGCGCTGGACAGCGTGCGGGACGTGGCCAGCATCATGCGGGTCGAAGGGGAATAAGGAACAGCCATGAACGCCGTTGCCGAGAACGTCGTCCGAGGCGCGCACACCCACCAGTGGCGCGGCCTGATCGAGGAGTACCGGGACCGCCTGCCGGTCACCGCGGCCACCCCGGTGGTCACCCTGCTGGAGGGCGGTACGCCCCTGGTCCCCGCCCAGGTGCTGTCCGAACGCACCGGCTGCGAGGTCTACCTCAAGGTCGAGGGCGCCAACCCGACCGGGTCCTTCAAGGACCGCGGGATGACGATGGCCATCTCCAAGGCCAAGGAGGAGGGCGCGCAGGCGGTCATCTGCGCGTCCACCGGCAACACCTCGGCCTCCGCCGCCGCGTACGCGGTGCGGGCCGGGATGGTCTCCGCCGTGCTCGTCCCGCAGGGCAAGATCGCCCTCGGCAAGATGGGCCAGGCGCTGGTGCACGGCGCCCGGATCCTCCAGGTCGACGGGAACTTCGACGACTGCCTCACCCTCGCGCGTGAACTGTCCGAGAAGTACCCGGTGGCCCTGGTCAACTCGGTCAACCCGGTGCGGATCGAGGGCCAGAAGACCGCGGCCTTCGAGATCGTCGACATGCTCGGCGACGCCCCGGACATCCATGTCCTGCCGGTCGGCAACGCGGGCAACATCACCGCGTACTGGAAGGGCTACCGCGAGTACTCCGCGGACGGCCTGGCCACCCGCACCCCGCGGATGTGGGGCTTCCAGGCCTCCGGCTCGGCGCCGATCGTGGACGGCGCGCCGGTGCTCAAGCCGCAGACCATCGCCACCGCGATCCGGATCGGCAACCCGGCCTCGTGGGACTTCGCGCTCGCCGCGCGGGACGAGTCCGGCGGCCTCATCGACAAGGTGACGGACCGTCAGATCCTGTCCGCCTACCGGCTGTTGGCCTCGCAGGAAGGCGTCTTCGTGGAGCCCGCCTCGGCCGCCTCGGTGGCCGGCCTGCTGGCCAAGGCGGAGGCCGGCCTGGTCGACCCGGGCCAGCGGATCGTCTGCACCGTGACCGGCAACGGCCTGAAGGACCCGGACTGGGCGGTGGCCGGCGCGCCGCAGCCCCAGATCGTCCCGATCGACCCGGAGGCCGCCGCCCGCAGCCTCGGACTGCTCGACCGGTAGAGGGGCCTGACACCTCGACGGGTCGACCCTTTCGGGGGTCGGCCCGTCGGAGTTCCCGACTGACACTTTTGTGTCAATCGGCCTGCGCATGGCGATCCCTTTCCGTCGCTCCCCCCGGCGGAGGGGGGTGTGCATTCCGGCCAGAACCGGCAACACACCAGATCGAAGGCCCACGGGGTGTACCGCTCGGGAACCTCTCTTCGATACTCTGGCCTCGGCCGTGCGGCACATGCCCCGGGCCCGGCGGGTCCGGGCCGAGCCGACCGCCGCGACCGCCCGCCCCGACGGGCCGTGGTCCGATCCCCGCCCTCGCACCGACGACGCGCTCCGCGCCGCCCGATTTCCCCAGGAGAGTCCACCGCATGGCCGGTCCTGCGTTCCGTGCCGCCGCCGTCCGGGTCAGGGTTCCCGCGACCAGCGCCAACCTCGGCCCGGGTTTCGACGCCTTCGGGCTCGCGCTGGGTCTGTACGACGACGTGGTCGTCCGGGTCTCCGACTCCGGCCTGTCCGTCGACATCGCCGGCGAGGGTGCCGACACGCTTCCGCGCGACGAGCGCCACCTGCTGGTCCGCTCGATGCGCGCCGCCTTCGACCGGCTCGGCGGCCAGCCGCGGGGCCTCGAAGTGGTCTGCGCCAACCGGATACCGCACGGCCGCGGCCTCGGCTCCTCCTCGGCCGCCATCTGCGCCGGCATCGTGGCCGCCCGAGCGGTGACCATCGGCGGTCCGTCCGCGCTGGACGACGACGCGCTGCTGGCCCTCGCCTCCGAGCTGGAGGGCCACCCGGACAACGTCGCGGCCTGTCTGCGCGGCAACTTCACCATCGCCTGGACCGACGAGGAGTCGGCCAAGGCGATCGCGCTGGAGCCGTCCGAGCAGGTCGTCCCGGTGGTGTTCGTACCGGCCGGCGAGGTGCTCACCGAGACCGCGCGCGGACTGCTGCCGAAGACCGTCCCGCTGGCCGACGCGGCCGTCAACGCGGGCCGCTCCGCACTGCTGGTGGAGGCGCTGACCCGGCGCCCCGAACTGCTCCTCGCCGCCACCGAGGACCGGCTCCACCAGGACTACCGCTCCTCCGCCATGCCGGACAGCGCCGCACTGGTCGGCGCACTGCGCGCCGAGGGCGTTCCCGCGGTCATCTCCGGGGCCGGACCGACCGTCCTGGCGCTCACCGACGAGGCGGGCGCGGACAAGGTGCTCTCCTTCGCCGGGCACCACGGCCACGGCGGCGACCCGGCGTTCGCCGCGCACCGGCTGGACGTCGACCGCACCGGGGCCGTCGTGCTCCCGCTGGACGTCTGAGCAGCCCGAACGGGCCGTCCGGGGCCCGGCACCGGCACCCTGCCGAGCCGGCCCCGACGGACACGATTGGCAAGCGCAAGGCTGGGGAATGTCTGAGGGGGTCGGTAGTGTTAACCTCATTGCTGCACCAGGTGCCCTCCGGGGCTAGGTGCGCCGCGTCCCGATCCCAGCACTCCACGGCAGTGGAGTCCCGGCGATGCACGGGGCGACGATTCTCCGGGAGCCCACCGCAGCGCGTACGCAGCCTGCCTGCGCGACATGCGGCCGCATCCCGAAGCCGTGACACGGCACCTGACTCCCACCCGCGGCCTCCCACCTAGAGGCCAGGACGGGCGGAGCGCGGGCCACCGTCACGCGACGGGGGCCCGGGATTCGCAGGGAGCGTGGGGGTTACGCCCTCAGGGGAGGTCGACACACGACCGGCCCACGCGCCACTTTGCACCACCGTGCTTCATGCACCGCACCTCGTACGTAGCTCTCCCTCGACGGGCTCCCGCCATTCGAGGGATCACCGCCTCGGACCGACGCAGTCGAGCGTTGGTCAGGACAGCACAACCGGTCGCCGAGCCAGACAGGCCGACGTCCGCTCCAGGGAAGGACCCTTAGTGAGCGACTCCACCGATCTGATGGGCGCGCGCCCGGACGCCGACGCGTCGGACGCAGCCGCCCCCGCTGCCCCGGCGCGGCGCCGCCGCAGTGCCGCCGCGGGCCTGGACGGCATGGTCCTGGCCGAGCTCCAGAAGCTCGCCGCGGATCTTGGCATCACCGGTACCGGACGCATGCGCAAGAGCCAGCTGATCGAGACCATCAAGGAGAAGAGCGGCGGGGACCCGCTGCTCGCCGCCGGTGGCACCGCCGCCCCGGCCGCCAAGCGCACCGCCGCCAAGGCGGACGCCGAGGCCCCGGCCGAGAAGCCGGCCCGCCGCACCAAGGCCGCCGCCAAGGCCCCGGCCGAGGCTCCGGCCGAGGCCGCCGAGCCGCAGGCCCAGATCGAGATCCCGGTCCAGGCCGCCGCCGAGACCGCCGCGCCGGCCCGCGCCGAGCGCACCCGCCGCCGTGCCACCTCGGCCGCCGGCGCGCCCGCCGCCCCGGCCGCGGAGGCCGCCACCGAGGCCGCCGGTGTCGCGGTCGCCGAGCCGAAGCAGGCCGAGACCCGCCCGGCCGAGACCCGTGGCTTCGAGGGCCGCGAGGACGGCCGCGAGAGCCGCCGGGACCGCCGTGAGCGCCGTGAGCGCCGCGACGGCACCGAGCGCACGGAGCGCACCGAGCGCACCGAGCGTGCCGACCGCCAGGAGGGCGGCGAGGCCCAGGACGGCGACGGCCGCGAGTCCCGCCGGGACCGCCGCAACCGCCGCGAGCGCGCCGACCGCCAGTCCTCCCAGCAGGGCGGCGGCCAGCAGCAGGGCGGCCAGGCCGACCAGCAGGGCCGCCAGGCCCCGCAGGCCCAGCAGCCGCAGGCCCAGCAGGGCGGCTACGACGACGACGAGTTCGGCGAGGGCCGCCGGGGCCGGCGCGGGCGCTACCGCGACCGCCGCGGCCGCCGCGGCCGTGACGGCTTCGAGGCCGGCACCGTCGAGCCGCAGATCGGCGAGGACGACGTCCTGATCCCGGTCGCGGGCATCCTCGACATCCTCGACAACTACGCGTTCGTGCGGACCTCCGGCTACCTGCCGGGCCAGAACGACGTCTACGTCTCGCTCGCCCAGGTCCGCAAGAACGGCCTGCGCAAGGGTGACGCCATCACCGGCGCGGTGCGCCAGCCGCGCGAGGGCGAGCGCCGCGAGAAGTTCAACGCCATGGTGCGGCTGGACTCCGTCAACGGCATGGACCCGGAGAGCGGCCGCGGCCGTCCCGAGTTCAACAAGCTCACCCCGCTGTACCCGCAGGAGCGGCTGCGCCTGGAGACCGACCCGGGCGTGCTGACCACCCGGATCATCGACCTGGTGTCGCCGATCGGCAAGGGCCAGCGCGGTCTGATCGTCGCGCCGCCGAAGACCGGCAAGACCATGGTGCTCCAGGCGGTCGCCAACGCGATCACCCACAACAACCCCGAGTGCCACCTGATGGTCGTCCTGGTCGACGAGCGTCCGGAAGAGGTCACCGACATGCAGCGGTCGGTCAAGGGCGAGGTCATCTCCTCGACCTTCGACCGCCCGGCCGAGGACCACACCACCGTCGCCGAGCTGGCCATCGAGCGCGCCAAGCGCCTTGTGGAGCTGGGCCACGACGTGGTCATCCTGCTGGACTCGATCACCCGCCTCGGCCGCGCCTACAACCTGGCGGCGCCGGCCTCCGGCCGCATCCTGTCCGGTGGTGTCGACTCGACCGCGCTGTACCCGCCGAAGAAGTTCTTCGGTGCCGCGCGCAACATCGAGAACGGCGGCTCGCTGACCATCCTGGCCACCGCGCTGGTCGAGACCGGCTCGCGCATGGACGAGGTGATCTTCGAGGAGTTCAAGGGCACCGGCAACATGGAGCTCAAGCTCGACCGGAAGCTCTCGGACAAGCGCATCTTCCCGGCCGTCGACGTGGACGCCTCCAGCACCCGCAAGGAGGAGATCCTGCTCGGCAGCGAGGAGTTGGCCATCGTCTGGAAGCTGCGCCGGGTGCTGCACGCGCTCGACTCGCAGCAGGCGATCGAGCTGCTCCTGGACAAGATGAAGCAGACCAAGAGCAACGCCGAGTTCCTGATGCAGATCGCCAAGACCACCCCCGGCTCCGGCGACTGACCGTAGCCGGACGGCTGTCGAAGCACGGAACCCCGGATCGCGCGAGCGGTCCGGGGTTCCGTGCGTCCGGACCACTTTGTTCCAGAGTCGGGACAACTTGGGGGCGTTTGGATCATGTTGTCCGATTTACTCTGGACCGTATGGCCGAGCACAAGAGGGTCCTGAGTCGCCGCCGCAGAGTCCTGCGGACGGCCGCCTGCGCGTTCGCCGCGCTCGTCGTCCTCGGTGCCGGCGCGGCCCTCTTCGCCTACTTCAGGTTCAACGGCAACATCAAGAGCGTCGACATCGACGGCCGGCTCGGCGACGCCCGGCCGCCGGCCGCCACCGACGGCTCCTTCAACATCCTGGTGCTCGGGTCCGACTCGCGCTCCGGCGACAACGGCTCGATGGCCGGCGGGGACACCGGCGAGACCGCCCGCTCGGACACCGCGATGGTGGTGCACATCAACCAGGACCACTCCCGCGCCGAGGTCGTCTCGATCCCGCGCGACACCCTGGTCACCCGCCCCGACTGCGCCGACGCGAGCGGCCGGACGGTGGCCGGCGCCAAGCGCGCGATGTACAACAGCGCCTTCGAGAGCGGCGGCGCGGCCTGCGCGGTCAAGACCACCGAGCAGCTCACCGGCCTGCGGATGGACCACTACCTGCAGATCGACTTCGCCGGCTTCGCCCGGGTCGTGGACGCGATAGGCGGGGCCACCGTGACGACCACGGTGGCCATCCACGACAAGGACAGCGGGCTCGACCTGCAGCCCGGCGAGCACCACCTGGACGGCCAGCAGGCGCTGGCCTTCGTGCGCACCCGGCACGGCGTCGGCGACGGCAGCGACCTCGGCCGGATCGAGCTCCAGAAGCAGATGGTCAGGTCGCTGCTGCGGCAGGTCGGGGGGAGCGGGATGCTCACCAACCCGGTCAAGCTGTGGTCGATCGGCGACACCGTGACCAAGAGCATCACCACCGACTCCGCGCTCGGCTCGGTGAACTCGCTGGTGGGGCTCGCCCAGGAGCTCAAGGGCATAGGCCCGGACCAGCTGAGCATGGTCACCCTGCCGGTGGAGACCGCCCCCAGCGACCCGAACCGGGTGGTCCCGCAGCAGCCGCAGGCCGGGCAGGTCTGGGCGGCGCTCAAGGCCGACCAGCCGTTCCCGTCGGCGGTCGTCTCCGCGCAGCCGGAGAATCCCGCCCAGGCGGCTCCCACGGCCGCCGCGGCGCCCTCCGGGCGGACGGCGGGGAAGCCGACCGCGAAGGCCACCGCGGCCCGCTGAGCACGGCCGCGGGCCCGCGTCGAGGGGGTGCCAGAGAGGGCGGGGGCAGGGCGCCGGGGGCGTCCGGAATATCCCGGAACGCGACCCGGTTTGGGAAGATGCGGCTGGTCCTGGCAGACTGGTCCGTCGGTCCCGGTTCACGTGCGGTGCTCCAGCCGCCGACCCGGTGCCCTCCCGAAACCTAGGAGAACCCCTTGAAGCCCAACGTTCACCCCGAGTACGTGGTCACGCGCGTGACCTGCACCTGCGGCGCCGAGTTCACCACCCGCTCGACCGAGACCAGTGGCGAGATCCGCGCCGAGGTCTGCTCGCAGTGCCACCCGTTCTACACCGGCAAGCAGAAGATCCTCGACACCGGTGGCCGCGTGGCCCGCTTCGAGGCCCGCTTCGGCAAGCAGCACAGCGCGAAGGCCTAGCGCTCCCTCGGCGCCGGTTCCCGGCGCCCCCGTACTCGTTCCGGGGGCGCCAGGGGGCCGGCGCCGTTCGCGTCCCCCCGCACGTTCCGCACCCCCCACACGTTTCCGAGTCCCCGGGAAGAAGGCCACCCCATGTTCGAGGCAGTCGAAGAGCTCCTCGTCGAGCACGCCGACCTCGAGACGAGGCTGGCCGACCCGTCCGTCCACGCCGACCAGAACAACGCCCGCAAGCTGGCCAAGCGGTACGCCGAGCTGACCCCGATCACCCGGGTCTACCGGCAGTGGCGGCAGGCCGGCGAGGACATCGAGGCCGCGCGTGAACTCGCCGCCGAGGAGCCGGAGTTCCTCTCCGAGGTGAAGGACTCCGAGGCCCGCCGGGACGAGCTCACCGAGGAGCTGCGGCTGCTCCTGGTGCCGCGCGACCCGAGCGACGACAAGGACGTCATCCTGGAGATCAAGGCGGGCGAGGGCGGCGAGGAGTCCGCGCTGTTCGCCGGCGACCTGCTCCGGATGTACCTGCGCTTCGCGGAGCGGATCGGCTGGAAGACCGAGATCATCGACTCCAATGAGTCCGACCTCGGCGGCTACAAGGACGTCTCGGTGGCCGTGAAGACCAAGGGCAACGCCGAGCCCGGCCAGGGCGTCTGGGCCCGGCTGAAGTACGAGGGCGGCGTGCACCGCGTGCAGCGCGTCCCCGCCACCGAGTCGCAGGGCCGCATCCACACCTCCGCGGCGGGCGTGCTGGTCACCCCCGAGGCGGAGGAGGTCGAGGTCGAGATCCTCGCCAACGACCTGCGGATCGACGTCTACCGCTCCTCCGGCCCCGGCGGCCAGTCGGTCAACACCACCGACTCCGCGGTCCGGATCACCCACCTGCCGACCGGTATCGTGGCGTCCTGCCAGAACGAGAAGAGCCAGCTCCAGAACAAGGAGCAGGCGATGCGCATCCTGCGTTCGCGACTGCTGGCCGCCGCGCAGGAGGAGGCCGAGCGGGAGGCCTCGGACGCGCGCCGCAGCCAGGTCCGCACGGTGGACCGCTCCGAGCGGATCCGCACGTACAACTACCCCGAGAACCGCATCTCGGACCACCGCACCGGATTCAAGTCGTACAACCTGGACCAGGTCCTGGACGGCGACCTGAACGCGGTGATCCAGTCCTGCGTCGACAAGGACGCGGCGGCCAAGCTCGCCGCGGCCCAAGAGAACTGAGACCGGCGCGCCCCAGCCCGCGTTTCGCCCGAAGCCGGAGAAACAAGAGGTCGTACGGATGAACCTGCTGCTCGCCGAGGTGGCCCAGGCCACCCAGCGGTTGGCCGCGGCCGGCGTGCCGTCGCCGCGCTTCGACGCGGAGGAGCTCGCCGCCTACGTCCACAACGTCAAGCGCAGCCAGCTGCACACGGTGAAGGACGCCGACTTCGACGCCCGGTACTGGGAGGCGGTCTCCCGGCGGGAGGCGCGCGAGCCGCTCCAGCACATCACCGGGCGGGCGTTCTTCCGCTACCTCGAACTGGCGGTCGGCCCCGGGGTGTTCGTGCCCCGGCCGGAGACCGAGACGGTCGTCGAGTGGGCGATAGACGCGGTGCGCGACATGGACGTGGCCGAGCCGCTGGTGGTCGACCTGTGCTCCGGCTCCGGCGCGATCGCGCTCGCCCTGGCCCAGGAGCTGCCGCGCTCGACCGTGCACGCCTTCGAACTGGACGAGGGCGCGCTGGAGTACACCCGGCGCAACATCGAGGCCAGCCCCGACCGCGCGCGGGTCACCCTGCACGCCGGTGACGCCACCAGGGCCTTCGAGGACGACCGCTCCTGGGACGGCCGCTTCGACCTGGTCATCTCCAACCCGCCGTACATCCCGCTCACCGAGTGGGAGTACGTCGCGCCGGAGGCCCGCGACCACGACCCGCAGATGTCCCTGTTCTCCGGTGAGGACGGCCTGGACACCATCCGCGGCATCGAGCGGGTCGCGGCCCGGCTGCTGCGCCCGGGCGGCGCGGTGGTGATCGAGCACGCCGACCAGCAGGGCGGCCAGGTGCCGTGGATCTTCAACGAGGAACACGGCTGGACGGACACCGCCGACCACCGTGACCTGAACAACCGGCCGCGCTTCACGACCGCCCGGAGGGTCGGGTCGTGAAGAGTCGAGCACCGTACGACCGCCCGGAGGGTCGGGTCGTGAACATCAAGCGCCGTACGACCGCGCGCAAGGCCGCGCTGTGACCACAGCGACGGCCGTGGTGACTGCCATGAGCCACTCCGGAAGGGGACCGCACCGATGAGCCGCCGCTACGACTGTGCCGATGCCGGGGACCGCGCCACCGGTCTGCGCGAGGCCGCCTCGGCCATCCGCCGCGGCGAACTCGTCGTGCTGCCCACCGACACCCTGTACGGGGTCGGTGCGGACGCCTTCTCCCCGGAGGCCGTCGGCGAGCTGATGGCCGCCCGCGGCCGCGGCCGCAACACGCCGTCGCCGGTGCTGGTCGGCTCGCCGACCACCCTGCACGGGCTGGTCACCGACTTCTCCGAGCAGGCCTGGGAGCTGGTCGACGCCTTCTGGCCCGGCGGCCTCACCCTGGTCGCCCGCCACCAGCCCTCGCTGCGCTGGGACCTCGGCGACACCCGCGGCACCGTCGCGGTCCGGATGCCGCTGCACCCGGTCGCGATCGAGCTGCTGAACGCCACCGGCCCGCTGGCCGTCTCCAGCGCCAACCGGATCGGCGGGCCCTCCCCGCTGACCTGTGACGAGGCGCAGGCCCAGCTCGGCGACGCGGTCTCGGTCTACCTGGACGGCGGGGCGGCCGTCGATTCCGCCACCTCGTCGATCGTCGACGTCACCGGCAAGGTCCCGGTCCTGCTGCGGGCCGGTGCGATCAGCGTCGAGCAGCTGAGGGAGGTCGTCCCCGACCTGGAGGCCGGCAGTTGACGCCGACCGCCTCGCTCCACGCCGGGCCGGGCATAGCGCCGTACCTGAGCGTGGGCCCCAGGCCGCTGGACCACTTCCGGATCCTGTTCGTCTGCACGGGGAACATCTGCCGCTCGCCGATCGCCGAGCGGCTGACCCGGCGTGAGCTGGACACCCGGCTGAGCCCCCGGGTGGCCGGGCGGATCCTGGTGGAGAGCGCCGGGACCTGGGGCCACGAGGGCGCGCCGATGGAGGACCACGCCGCGACCGTGCTCGACGAGTACGGCGCCGACAGCGGTGGCTTCACCGGCCGCGAGCTGCTGGACGAGCACGTGGTCGAGGCCGACCTGGTGCTCACCGCGACCCTGGACCACCGCGCCCAGGTGATCTCGATGGGCCACGAGGCGGGGCTGCGGACCTTCACGTTGAAGGAGTTCACCCGGCTGGTGCGGACGATAGACCCGGGCACCCTGCCGGACCCCCGGCGCGGCGCCGACGTCACCGAGCGGGCCCGCGCGCTGGTCCGGGCGGCCGCCGCGCTGCGCGGCTGGCTGCTGGCCGCCACCCCGGAGTCGGACGAGCTGGACGACCCGTACGGGGCGCCGATCGGCATGTTCCGCAACTGCGGCGAGGAGATATTCCACGCGGTCGACCCGGTGGTCACCGCGCTCACCGGCGTTCCCGCGCCGCGCTGACGCGCCGCCCCTGGCCGTCCTGGCCCGTCGCGCTCCCGCACCGCCCCACCCCCGGGCTCCCTCTCCGGATGGCTCCCGGCGTCGAAGGGGGCCGTCCGGCCGCGGCTCGGCGAGCCGGGTCGCGGCGGCGGTCCTACGCTGGGTGACACAGTCCCCGCAGCGCCCGGGAGCCCCGCCATGACCGTCACCGATGCCGCGACCGGACCGACCGCGACCACCGGGCGCCCCTGGGCGTCCGGGGCGCTGCACCGGGCCGATCCGCAGCTGGCCGACCTGCTGGCCGCGGAGTCCGAGCGGCGCGCCGAAACGATCCAGCTGCTGGCGGGGGAGAACCTGACCACCCCGGCCGTCCTGGCGGCGCTCACCGGCCCGCTGATCGACAAGTACGCCGAGGGCTACCCGGGCCGCCGGCACCACACCGGCTGCGCGCTGGCGGACGCCGCCGAGCTGCTGGCGATCGACCGGGCCCGTGAGCTGTTCGCCGCCCCGCACGCCAACGTCCAGCCGCGGTCGGTGACTTCGGCGATGCTGGCGGCGTACGCGGCGCTGCTGCGGCCCGGCGACGGGGTGCTGGCGATGTCGCTGGAGCACGGCGGCCACCTCAGCTGCGGCTCGCGCGCCAACTTCTCCGGTCGCTGGTTCGCCTTCACCGGCTACGGCGTGCGCGAGTCCGACGGGCTGATCGACCTCGACCAGGTCCGCGACCTGGCCCGGGAGCACCGTCCCAAGGCCATCGTGGCGGGATCGATCTCGTACCCCCGGCACCCGGACTGGGCGGCGTTCCGGGAGATCGCCGACGAGGTGGACGCCTATCTGATCGCTTCCGCCGCGCAGATCACCGGGCTGATCGCGGCCGGGGTGGCGCCCTCCCCGGTGCCGTACGCGGACGTCACGGTGGCGGCCACCCACAAGCTGCTGCGCGGTCCGCGCGGCGGGCTGCTGCTGTGCACGGCGGAGCTGGCCGAGCGGATCGACCGGGCGGTGTTCCCGTTCAGCCAGGGCGGCGCGGCGATGAACGAGGTGGCCGGCAAGGCGGTGGCCCTCGCGGAGGCCTCCGGGCCCGCGTACCGGGCGTACGCGCAGCGGACGGTGTCCGGGGCGCGGGCGCTCGCCACGGGGCTCGCAGAGGCCGGAACGCGCCTGCTGACGGGCGGTACGGACACCCACCTGGTGACGGCCGACGTGAGCCCGCTCGGGGTGAGCGGCGCGGAGGCCGAGCGGCGCTGCGCCGCGGCCGGGCTGCTGCTCGGCAAGTGCGCGCTGCCGTACGACCCGGCCCCGGCCGCCGAGACCTCCGGCATCCGGCTGGGCACGGGCACGGTGACCAGTCAGGGGATGGGGGAGCCGGAGCTGACCGAGATCGCCGGGCTGATCGCGCGGGTGGTCACCGGTGGCGCGTCCGCCCCGGCCGCGGCGCGGGTCCGGGAGCTGGCGCTGGCCTTCGCCGACCGGGCCTGACGGAGGCCCTCGCCGAGTATCCGGATCTCCTACCCCGGAGGGCGAACCGCGATGCACGGTCCCGGCGTCCGACTCAATAAGGTGTGTGCCGTGGCGACGCACCTCGAACCCCGGGAAGGCAGGGGAGTACCTTCGGTACCCCCCCGTTCGACAGTGATGCAGGAGGCCAGTGGTGCGTGAGTATCTGCTGGTGCTGTTCTGCACCGCCGCCGTCACCTATCTGCTGACCGGCCCGGTGCGGAAGTTCGCCATCGCGGCCGGCGCCATGCCGCCGGTGCGCGCCCGCGACGTGCACCGCGAGCCCACGCCGCGGCTCGGCGGCATCGCGATGTTCGGCGGACTGTGCGCGGGCATCCTGGTCGCCTCGCAGCTCGACAACCTGAGCAAGGTGTTCTCCCAGGGCACCGACATCCGCGCGCTGCTGTCCGGGGCCGGGATCATGTTCCTGCTCGGGGTGCTGGACGACAAGTGGGGCGTGGACGCGCTGGTGAAGCTCGGCGGCCAGATGATCGCGGCCGGCGTGATGGTCTGGCAGGGCGTCACGGTGATCACCCTCCCGGTGCCCGGCGTCGGCCCGGTCGCGGTGAGCCCGACCCAGGGCATGGTCATCTCGGTCACCCTGGTCGTCGTCATGGTCAACGCGGTGAACTTCATCGACGGCCTGGACGGTCTGGCCGGCGGCATGGTCTGCATCGCCGCGATGGCGTTCTTCCTGTACAGCTACCGGCTCTGGTACGGCTACACGATCTCCGACGCGGCCCCCGCCGTGCTGTTCAGCGTGCTGCTGATCGGCATGTGCCTGGGCTTCCTGGCGCACAACATGCACCCCGCGCGGATCTTCATGGGCGACTCCGGCTCGATGATGCTGGGCCTGATGCTGGCCGTCGCCGCGATCTCCATCACCGGCCGGGTCGACCCCGACCTGATCAGCAGCGAGACCGGTTCGCAGACCGCCACCGTGCACACCCTGGTGCCGATCTACATCCCGCTGCTGCTGCCGCTGACGGTCATCGCCCTGCCGCTGGCCGACCTGCTGCTCGCGGTGGTGCGCCGGACCTGGGCCGGCCAGTCCCCGTTCGCCGCGGACAAGCGGCACCTGCACCACCGGTTGCTCCAGGTCGGTCACTCGCACAGCCGTGCCGTACTGATCATGTACTTCTGGGCCGCGCTGATCGCCTTCGGCACGGTGGCCTTCTCGGTGACCAACACCGGCCGCACCGTCGTCCTGGCGCTCGCCGGGCTCTGCCTGGTCGGCCTGGTGGTGCTGCTCACCCCGCGGTTCCGGCCGCGCGCCCCGCGGGCGGTGCAGTCCTTCGTCCCCCCGCGCTACCGCCGCCGGCAGACCGGTCCGATGGCCGAACTGTCGGCGAAGGACAAGCAACTCCTCGGTGAAGCCGGCGAGGGATCCGGCGTGGGGTCCACCGCGACCGGCCGACACGACAGGGCCACCGGCCGCCGCTGACAAGGGAGTTGATGTCCCCTCAGAGGGCGTTCACCCGAATGGCGGAGCCGTTGCGCCGTTGGTGTGACAGGTGCCACACATTCATGGTAAAGCTCTCATCAAATAGTTTGTGATACCGTTCACGAGTATCGAGAACACGCCGAAAGACCTGACAGGTGGATGACTTCCGTCCCTGTCGGTCTCCCTCACCGGGCCCGTCGTTCCCATGGCGGCCCGCGGCGATGCCTCGGTCCGGTGTCATCCGCCACCGCTGTGCCCGTCCCCCCGCCATCGACATGCCGCCGGAGCTGCCGACATGCCGTCCACCGACGCCCGGATCCTCCGAGGCGCCGCGATTCCCACTGCGGTCGCCGGGATCATCGCCATGGCGATCTCCTTTGCCGTTGCCGGTGGGAAGGGGCTGCTCGGCGCCCTGTTCGGCGCGCTCCTCGTGATGGCCTTCTTCAGCTTCGGCCAGGTCGCGCTCGACCGGCTGACCAGGTCGAACCCGCAGATCATGATGGCCGCGGCGCTGCTGGTGTACACCACGCAGATCCTGCTGGTCGGCATCGTGCTCGCGGTGTTCAAGGACACCGAGCTGTTCAACCGGCAGGCCTTCGCGTTCACCCTGCTCGGCTGCGCCCTGATCTGGACGGGCTTCCAGGTGCGCGGAGCACTCAAGGCCAAGACCTTCTACGTCGACCCCGACGCCTCCGAAAAGAAGGGCGACAAGCCCTCCGACAAGGGGCGTCAACAGTGACGAGGCCCAACTGTCCCCCCAACGAGGGGGGCGGTGTTTATGCCGCGCTGACGGGCTGCTATCGTCCGTCGCAACAACGGAGTACGGGAAGAGGCCAGGTCTGTCCGGACAGCGGACGGATCGCCCCCCTGATCCGCGCAGTCTTCGATGATCCCGCTGTGGTGCCGTGCACCGGCGCGCGGGGTCGGCGAGAAACCCATCAAGTTCCAGTGCCGCTCCGTGGTCGCAGGCCACGCCGACACACCGAGGTTGCCGTAACCATGCGTCACGACGAAGGAGTCCGCGGTGAGTGCTGAACTCACGTCCCTCGCCTCAGGCAGTTGCCACTTCGGGGACGCTGGCTGTGGCTTCCCGGCCCCGGGTCTGAACGAGTTCCAGTTCAAGCCGATCTTCTCGATCGGCAGCATCGAGTTCAACAAGCCGATGCTGCTGTCGATCATCGTCGCGCTCCTGGTCGTCGGGTTCTTCTGGGCCGCCTTCGCCAAGCCGCGCCTCGTTCCCGGCAAGCTGCAGCTGGTCGGTGAGATCGGCTACGACTTCGTCAAGCGCTCCATCGTGCTGGAGACGATCGGCAAGAAGGGCGAGAAGTACGTCCCGATGCTGGTCTCGATGTTCTTCTTCATCTGGTTGATGAACATCATGTCGATCATCCCGTTCGCACAGTTCCCGGTGTCGGCGGCGATCGCGTTCCCGGCCGGCCTCGCGGCGGTCGTGTGGATCACCTACATGACGCTGACCTTCAAGAAGCACGGCTTCGTCGGCGGTCTCAAGAACCTCTGCTGGCCGTCGGGCATCCCCGGCTGGGTCATGTTCATCCTGGTGCCGATCGAGTTCTTCTCGAACATCTTCGTGCGCCCCTTCACGCTCGCGGTCCGAGCCTTCGCGAACATGTTCGCCGGCCACCTGCTGATCGTGATGTTCTCCATCGCCTCCTGGTACCTGCTCAGCCCGTCCCTGGGCGCGCTGTACGGCTCGGCCTCGTTCATCGTCGCCGTCGGCCTGACCGCCTTCGAGCTGCTGGTCCAGTTCCTGCAGGCCTACATCTTCGTGATGCTGGCCAGCAGCTACATCGCCGGTGCCCTGGAAGAGGCGCACTGAGCCCCGGGGCCACGGCCCCGCCGAGAACCACCTCCCGGATCGCCCGGTGGCCAATCACCACCGGATCACCACCCTGCAAAGGACAACGTCAATGAGCATCCTCGCTGAGGGCACTGTCTACGGTTCCGTCGCCTCCCTGGGCTACGGCCTCGCCGCCATCGGCCCCGGCATCGGCGTCGGTCTGATCTTCGGTAACGGTGTCCAGGCCATGGCCCGCCAGCCCGAGGCTGCCGGTCTCATCCGTTCCAACATGTTCATCGGCTTCGCGCTGACCGAGGCGCTCGCCCTCATCGGCATCGTCATGCCGTTCGTCTTCGGCAACAAGTAATCCCGCCGTAGACCCTTTCTGAGGAAGGTCCAGATATGAGCATGGCGATCGTCCAGCTCGCGTCCGAGGAGAAGATGAACCCTCTCCTCCCCGCGTGGCCCGAGATCATCATCGGCCTGCTCTGCTTCTTCATCGTCTTCGGTCTGCTCGGCAAGAAGCTCCTCCCCAGCATCGAGAAGGTGCTGTCGGAGCGCCGGGACGCGATCGAGGGCGGGATGGAGCGCGCCGAGGCCGCCCAGGCGGAGGCCCAGGCCCTGCTTGAGCAGTACCGCGCCGAGCTCGCCGAGGCGCGCCACGAGGCTGCCCGCATCGTCGAGCAGGCTCGCGAGCAGGGTGCCGCCCAGCTCGCCGAGATGCGCGAGGAGGGCCAGCGTCAGCGCGAGGCCATCGTCGCCGCCGGTCACGCCCAGATCGAGGCGGACAAGAAGCAGGCCACTGCCGCCCTGCGTCAGGACGTGGGCTCGCTGGCCACCCAGCTGGCGTCCCGCATCGTGGGTGAGTCCCTCGAGGACCACACCCGGCAGAGCGGTGTCATCGACCGCTTCCTGGACGAGCTGGAGGCCAAGGCCGCCGTTGCTCAGGGTGCGGCCAAGTGATCGGCGCCAGCCGCGAGGCCCTCGCTGCCGGCCGGCAGAACCTGGAGAGCCTGACCGACTCCACCTCGGTGGACGCGGCCAAGCTCGCCGAGGAGCTCACCGCCGTCACGGCCGTGCTGGACCGTGAGGTGTCGCTGCGCCGAGTCCTGACCGACCCGTCCCGGTCGGGCCAGGACAAGGCCCAGCTGGTCACCTCGCTGCTGACCGGCCAGGTCTCCGGCGAGGCCGTCGACCTGGTCTCCGGTCTGGTCCGCTCCCGCTGGTCGGGCTCGCGCGACCTGGTGGACGCGACCGAGGAGCTCGCCGCCTACGCGGAGATCATCGCCGCGGACAAGGCCGGCGCCCTGGACGACGTCGAGGACGAGCTCTTCCGCTTCGGTCGGGTGGTGAGCGGTTCGCACGAGCTGCGGGCCGCGCTGACCGAGCCGAAGGCCGGTGCCGTCGCGAAGGCCGAGCTGATCAAGAAGCTGCTCGGCGGCCGCGCCAACGCCGGCACCGTCCGGCTGGTCACCGCCCTCGTCAACGTGCCGCGTGGCCGTAGCCTGGAGCAGGGCCTCGAGTCCTACTCGAAGCTCGCCGCCGCGCGCCGCGGCCGCGTGGTGGCCCTGGTCACCACCGCGGTGCCGCTGTCGGACACCCAGAAGGAGCGCCTGTCCGGTGCTCTGGCCCGGATGTACGGCCGCCAGGTCCACCTGAACATCGACGTCGACCCCGAGGTCGTCGGCGGCGTCCGGGTGCAGATCGGCGACGAGATCATCAACGGCACCGTGTCGAGCCGCCTCGAAGGCGCTCGCCAGTCGCTCGAAGGCTGAGCACCGAAGCAGCACATCCGACCCTCGGTCGGGAAACCGGCTCCACCGGAGTCGGGCAAACGTACGGCCGGTTCGGAAGACCCGGCCGAGAGTCGAATACTTGCGGCCCTCAATGGCGGGCCGAGGATCGCAAACTAGGAGAGCAGGGAAGCCTGATGGCGGAGCTTACGATCCGTCCGGAGGAGATCCGGGACGCGCTGGCCGACTTTGTCCAGTCGTACCAGCCGGACGCCGCTTCTGTGGAAGAGGTCGGCACGGTCACTGACGCGGCGGACGGCATCGCGCATGTCGAGGGCCTGCCCTCGGTCATGGCGAACGAGCTGCTGAAGTTCGAGGACGGCACGCTCGGCCTCGCGCTGAACCTCGACACCCGCGAGATCGGTGTCGTCGTCCTCGGTGAGTTCGGCGGCATCGAAGAGGGCCAGACCGTGCGCCGCACCGGCGAGGTCCTCTCGGTTCCGGTCGGCGACGGCTACCTCGGCCGCGTCGTGGACCCGCTGGGCAACCCGATCGACGGCCTGGGCGACATCGCCGCCACCGGTCGCCGCGCCCTGGAGCTGCAGGCCCCCGGCGTCATGGCCCGCAAGTCGGTCAAGCAGCCGCTGCAGACCGGCATCAAGGCCATCGACGCGATGACCCCGATCGGCCGCGGCCAGCGCCAGCTGATCATCGGCGACCGCCAGACCGGCAAGACCGCGGTGGCCGTCGACACGATCATCAACCAGCGTGACAACTGGCGCTCGGGCGACCCGGAGAAGCAGGTCCGCTGCATCTACGTCGCCGTGGGCCAGAAGGGCTCCACCATCGCGTCCGTCCGCGGCGCCCTGGAGGAGGCCGGCGCGCTGGAGTACACCACCATCGTGGCCGCTCCCGCCTCCGACCCGGCCGGCTTCAAGTACCTCGCCCCGTACACCGGCTCGGCCATCGGCCAGGAGTGGATGTACGACGGCAAGCACGTCCTGATCATCTTCGACGACCTGTCGAAGCAGGCCGAGGCCTACCGTTCCGTCTCCCTGCTGCTGCGCCGCCCGCCGGGCCGCGAGGCCTACCCGGGTGACGTCTTCTACCTGCACTCCCGCCTGCTGGAGCGCTGCGCCAAGCTGAACGACGCCCTGGGCGGCGGCTCGATGACCGGTCTGCCGATCATCGAGACCAAGGCCAACGACGTCTCGGCGTACATCCCGACCAACGTCATCTCCATCACCGACGGCCAGTGCTTCCTGGAGTCCGACCTGTTCAACGCCGGCATCCGCCCGGCCGTGAACGTCGGTATCTCGGTCTCCCGCGTCGGTGGCTCCGCCCAGATCAAGGCCATGCGCTCGGTCGCCGGCCGCCTGCGTCTGGACCTCGCCCAGTACCGCGAGCTGGAGGCCTTCGCCGCCTTCGGTTCCGACCTGGACGCGGCCTCCAAGGCCCAGCTGGAGCGCGGTGCGCGCATGGTCGAGCTGCTGAAGCAGGGCCAGTACCAGCCGTTCCCGGTCGAGGAGCAGGTCGTCTCCATCTGGGCCGGCACCAACGGCAAGCTGGACGACGTCCCGGTCGCCGAGATCCGCCGCTTCGAGCGCGAGTTCCTGGACCACGTCCGCCTCCAGCACAAGGACCTGCTGGCCGGCATCGTGGAGACCGGTCTGCTCGCCGACGGCACCGTCGACGCCCTGACCAGCGCGATCGATGCCTTCAAGCAGGGTTACCAGACGGCTGACGGCAAGCTGCTCTCCGAGCAGGCCTGAGTCCGGTAGCGAGGGAAAGGACGTAACGACCCATGGGAGCACAGCTTCGGGTCTACAAGCGCCGGATCCGCTCTGTCACCGCGACGAAGAAGATCACCAAGGCGATGGAGATGATCTCCGCGTCGCGCATCGTCAAGGCGCAGCGCGCGGTGGCCGCCTCCACTCCGTACGCCGACGAGCTCACCCGGGCGGTGACGGCGGTGGCCACCCGGTCCAACGCCAAGCACCCGCTCACCACCGAGAACCCGAACGCCAAGCGCGCGGCGGTCCTGCTGATCACGGCGGACCGCGGCCTGGCGGGCGGCTACTCGACCAATGCCATCAAGGCCGCCCAGTCGCTCACCGAGCGCCTCAAGGCCGAGGGCAAGGACGTGGTGACGTACATCATCGGCCGCAAGGGCGTCTCGTACTACACGTTCCGCGGCCTGACGGTCGCGGGCTCGTGGACGGGGTTCTCGGACAAGCCGACCTACGGTGACGCGAAGACCGTGGCGGTCGACCTGATCGAGGCCTTCACGGCCGAGACCGGCGGCGTGGACGAGCTCCACCTGATCTCGACCGAGTTCGTGTCCATGCTGACGCAGAACGCGATCGAGGCGCGGCTGCTGCCGCTGAAGCTGGACGAGGTCCAGCTCAGCGACCAGAAGCCGGCCAAGTCGGAGATCTTCCCGCTGTACGACTTCGAGCCGTCGGCGGAGGGCGTCCTGGACGCGCTCCTGCCGCGGTACGTCGAGAGCCGGATCTACAACGCGCTGCTGCAGTCGGCCGCTTCCGAGCACGCCGCCCGCCGCCGCGCGATGAAGAGCGCGACGGACAACGCCGGCGAGCTCATCAAGTCGCTCACGCGGCTTGCCAACTCGGCCCGTCAGGCCGAGATCACCCAGGAAATCAGCGAGATCGTCGGTGGCGCCAACGCGCTCGCTGACGCGAGCCGCGGGAGCGAATGAGTATGACCACCACTGTTGAGCCGACCACGGCGACGGGCCGCGTCGCGCGGGTCATCGGCCCGGTCGTCGACGTGGAGTTCCCCGTCGACGCGATTCCGGACATGTACAACGCCCTGCACGTCGAGGTGGACAACCCCGACGGCTCGGGCAAGAAGACCCTGACCCTCGAGGTCGCCCAGCACCTCGGCGACGGCATGGTCCGCGGCATCTCGATGCAGCCGACCGACGGCCTGGTCCGTGGCTCGCAGGTCACCGACACCGGTGCCGCGATCTCCGTCCCGGTCGGCCAGATCACCAAGGGCAAGGTCTTCAACGCCCTCGGCGACGTGCTGAACGTGGACCAGGCGGAGTTCGACAAGCAGGTCGAGGTCCGCTGGCCGATCCACCGCACCGCTCCGGCGTTCAAGGACCTCGAGTCCAAGACGGAGATGTTCGAGACCGGCATCAAGGTCATCGACCTGCTCACCCCGTACGTCCAGGGTGGCAAGATCGGTCTGTTCGGTGGTGCCGGTGTCGGCAAGACCGTTCTGATCCAGGAGATGATCTACCGCGTCGCCGAGAACTTCGGTGGTGTGTCGGTGTTCGCCGGCGTCGGCGAGCGCACCCGTGAGGGCAACGACCTCATCGACGAGATGGTCGACTCGGGCGTTCTGGACAAGACCGCGCTGGTCTTCGGCCAGATGGACGAGCCGCCGGGCACCCGTCTGCGCGTCGCGCTCTCCGCGCTGACCATGGCGGAGTACTTCCGTGACGTCGAGAAGCAGGACGTGCTCCTCTTCATCGACAACATCTTCCGGTTCACCCAGGCCGGTTCCGAGGTGTCGACCCTGCTCGGCCGCATGCCCTCCGCGGTGGGCTACCAGCCGAACCTGGCCGACGAGATGGGCCTCCTGCAGGAGCGCATCACCTCGACCCGCGGTCACTCGATCACCTCGATGCAGGCGATCTACGTCCCCGCGGACGACCTGACCGACCCGGCGCCGGCCACCACCTTCGCCCACCTGGACGCGACCACCGTTCTGTCGCGCCCGATCTCGGAGAAGGGCATCTACCCGGCCGTCGACCCGCTGGACTCCACGTCCCGCATCCTCGACCCGCGGTACATCGCGCAGAACCACTACGACACGGCCCTCCGTATCAAGGGGATCCTGCAGAAGTACAAGGACCTCCAGGACATCATCGCGATCCTCGGTATCGACGAGCTGTCCGAAGAGGACAAGATCACGGTCCACCGTGCCCGTCGCGTCGAGCGCTTCCTCTCGCAGAACACCTACGTGGCGAAGCAGTTCACCGGTGTCGAGGGCTCGACCGTGCCGCTGTCGGAGACCATCGAGGCCTTCAACGCGATCGCGGACGGCAAGTACGACTCCGTCCCGGAGCAGGCCTTCTTCATGTGCGGTGGCATCGAGGACCTCGAGAAGAACGCCGCCGAGCTGGCGAAGAAGTAATCGCGGCCGGTAGCAGCTGTGCGTGACCGTGAGGGGTGGCCCCCGAGCCTGGGGACCACCCCTCGCGTCGCATCGGCTGTGATTCCGGTCAAATCCGTGCCGCCGGTTTCATGCCGGAGGCGCGGGGCCGTTATTCTTACCGAAACTCCCGAGTAATCGGGCGTTGCATGAGCCTAGGAGCCCACGTTGGCTGAGCTGCACGTCGAGCTGGTCGCAGCCGACCGCAAGGTGTGGTCCGGTGCGGCCACCATCGTCGTCGCCCGTACGGCCTCCGGTGACACCGGCATCATGCCGGGACACACCCCGGTGCTGAGCGTGCTGGAGACCGGTCCCGTCACCATCCGCACGGTGGACGGCGGCACCGTGATCGCCGCGGTGCACGGCGGCTTCATCTCGTTCGCCGACAACAAGCTGTCTCTGCTCGCGGAGATCGCCGAGCTGGCGGACGAGATCGACGTCGCGCGTGCCGAGCGCGCACTGGAGAAGGCCAAGTCGGACCTGGACGAGCACGCCGAGCGTCGCGCCGAGGTCCGTCTGTTCGCGGCGCGCGGCCTCAAGGCCCACGCCTGAGTGCGCCGGACCCCGGCTTAGCGGGGTCGACCGACGGTCCCGGGGACGCGTGAGCGTGACCCCGGGACTGTCGTCGTAGTTGGTAGGTCAGGGCGGTCGCTTCATACGACCGTTACGGGGAACGCGGGTAGCGAGGAGGTGGGTGAGCATGGTCCTCGCGCTTGTGCTGTGTGCGGCGGTCGTGGCCCTGGGAGTGATCGGGCTGATGGCCTTCGCCGTCAGGCGCCGCCTGATCCAGCGGGTCGGCGGCACCTTCGACTGCAGTTACCGGCTCAAAATGCCCGCCGACGCCTCGACGCAGCCCGACCTCGACGAGAACGGCAAACCCACCTCAGCCCCGGTCCCCCCGACCGACGGCAAGGGGTGGGTTTTTGGTATCGGCCGCTACAGCGGTGACTCGATCGAATGGTTCCGGGTCTTCTCGTACGCCCCTCGCCCGCGCAAGGTGCTGCCGCGCCGGGAGATCGAGGTGCTCGGCCGGCGCTACCCCGAGGGCCAGGAGGAGCTCGCGCTGCTGTCCGGCTCGGTGGTGCTGCGCTGCCTGCACAACGGGGCACCGCTGGAGCTGGCGATGAGCGAGGACGCGCTGACCGGCTTCCTGGCCTGGCTGGAGGCAGCGCCCCCGGGGCAGCGAGTCAACGTGGCGTAGCGACGAGACTCGATGGGGGCACCTCCCGGCCGGAGGCTGGGGGACAACGTGGCGTAGCGACGGGACTCGATGGGGGCACCTCCCGGCCGGAGGCTGGGGGACAACGTGGCGTGGCGACGGGACTCGGTGGGGGCACCTCCCGGCCGGAGGCTGGGGGACAACGTGGCGTAGCGACGGGACTCGGTGGGGGCACCTCCCGGCCGGAGGCCGGGGGACGACGTCGCGTAGCGGGGCCGACGCCGCCCGGCCCGGCGGCTAGTCTGGCCGCATGGTCAATCTGACGCGCATCTACACCCGTACCGGCGATGACGGCACCACCGCGCTCGGCGACATGAGCCGGACCAGCAAGACGGACCCGCGGCTGGTCGCGTACGCGGACACCAACGAGGCCAACGCGGCGATCGGGGTGGCCCTGGCGGTCGGGGAGCTGCCGGAGCCCATGACGGCGGTGCTCGTCCGGGTCCAGAACGACCTGTTCGACGTCGGCGCCGACCTGTCCACCCCGGTGGTGGAGGACCCGAAGTACCCGCCGCTGCGGGTGCTGCAGTCCTACGTCGACCGGCTGGAGGCGGACTGCGACGAGTACCTGGCGCAGGTGGAGAAGCTGCGCAGTTTCATCCTGCCCGGCGGCACGCCCGGTGCGGCCCACCTGCACCTGGCCTGCACGGTGGTGCGGCGGGCCGAGCGGGCGACCTGGGCGGCGATCGCGGAGCACGGCGACAGCGTCAACCCGCTGACCGCGAAGTACCTCAACCGGCTGTCCGACCTGCTGTTCATCCTGGCCCGGGTGGCCAACAAGGAGCGCGGCGACGTGCTCTGGGTCCCGGGCGAGAACCGCTAGGCCCCGAGCGGGCACCCGCTCCGGGCAGGCCGGCGCCCGTCCGCGGACCCGTCCCCCGTGGGGGTCCGCGGACGGGCGCCGGCGGTTCTCAGGACCGGTCCGCCGGGGTGCGGGCGGGCTCGGTGCCGGTGGCGGCCTTCTCCGTGACCACCCGGCCGTTCTCGACCGTCACTCCGGCCGGGGCCTCCTTGGGCCAGAGCGAGTAGCAGCCGGCCACGACCACGTTGACGACGGCCGCGATGCCCAGCTTCCAGTACCACTGGGCGAAGGTGCCGAAGTGCGCGGAGCCGTCGGAGAGCGGGACGAGCAGGCTGATCAGGCTCAGCGTGATCGCGGCGGACACCACGGTCCGGCCGGCGACCTGCCACTCGTACCTGGTCCGCTCCGGCCCGTACTTCGGCGAGGGCAGCGGCTTGGGCCCGCCGGCGAAGCGGTGCTGGAAGTGCCGGTCGGCCCAGCGGACCAGCGAGGGGCCGTAGCCGATCGAGAAGCCCGCGTAGCTCGCGGCCAGCGCGTGCGTCCAGCTCGCGGTGGCGCCGCCGCGCAGGTCGAGGACGGTGAGGGCGTACAGGGTGAGGTCGACCACCGGCAGGCCGATCAGCAGCACGGTGCTGGTGCGGCGCCACCGGAGCAGGTAGCGGCTGGCGAGGCCGAGGCCGAGCAGGATCCAGAAGGAGATCTCGGCCGCGACGATGAGAGTGACGATCACGTTCTGCTCCCGGACGTTTTCGGTGGTGCCTCCAGCCTCGTGTGCGGGCGCGCCGGTGTCGTCGTCGCGCGGTGCCGTCCGGGCCTGCATCTTTCGATGTAGCGGGCTCCTCCGTGGACCGGAGCCGGGTGGGCCGCGGGGATGGTGAGATGGGAACGTGCCGCTCCCGTTCCCCGTCCTCCCCCCGCGCCGCCAGGACCAGCTGATCGCCCTGTGCGGGCTGTTCGGCGGGCTGGTCCTGATCGCCTTCAAGGTGTACGACCGGGCCGACCGGGTGCCGCTGTGGGCGGTGCTGGCGCCGCTGCTGGGGATGTCGGCGATGGAGCTGGTCCGGCGGACCAGGCCGGTGCTGGCGGTGTCGGTCGGCGGGCTGGCCTTCGCGGGGAGCGTGTTCGCGGGCAGCCTGATGGCGACGCTGATCATGTACACCGACCTGCTGTACGCGGCGGTGCTCTACGGCAGCGCGCGGATGTCCCGGGTGCTGCACCTGAGCGGCGGGGCCACCGTGCTGGCGCTCTCCACGCTGTCGGCGATCTACACCGGCACTTCCGCCGCGCTGCTGGTGGCGGTGGTCAGTTCGCTGGTGTTCCTGGGGCCGGTGTGGACCGGCGACGTGGTGCGCAAGCACCGCCGGGAGGCGGAGGCCGAGCGGCTGCGGGCGGAGCAGACCGCGCTGCTCTCGGAGATGGACCGGCGCGAGGCGGTCGGTGCCGAACGGGCCCGGATGGCAAGGGAGTTGCACGACGTGGTGGCCAACCACCTGTCGGCGATCGCGATCCACGCCACCGGTGCGCAGTCGGCCGCCAGGCGGCGGCGGCTGGCCGAGGACGACCCGCTGGTGGAGGTGCTCGCGGTGATCCGGGAGAACAGCGTCCAGGGATTGGCCGAAATGCGCCGCATGATCGGGCTGCTCCGGGAGAGCGGGGGCGGAGAGGCGGACGCGTCCTACGCGGCGCCCGACCTGGCCGCGGTGGACGCCCTGCTGGCCAAGGCCCGGGCGGCCGGCCGGGACGTCGGGCTGGACTTCGAGCTGACCGAGCAGGGGGAGCGCGGCGACCTGCCGGTGCCGGTCGGCCTGGCCGCGTACCGGATCGTCCAGGAGTCGCTGACCAACGCGCTCAAGCACGCCGGGCCCGGACTGGTCAGCCTGCGGCTGGAGTTCGCGCCCGAGGAGCTCAGGATCGCCGTCGACAGCCCGTACCGGGGCGGCCCGGGCCGGGAGCTGCCCGGCGCCCGGGCCGGGCTGGTCGGCATGGCGGAGCGGGCCGGGCTGCTCGGCGGCCGCTTCGAGGCGGGGCCGAAGGACGGACAGTGGAGCGTGCGCGCGGTGCTGCCGCGCGCCCACGGGAACGAGGGGCGGGCATGACGATCCGGGTACTGGTGGCCGAGGACCAGGCGGCGGTGCGGGCGGCGCTGGTGATGATCCTGCGCGCCGAGCCGGGGTTCGAGGTGGTGGGGCAGGCCGCCGACGGCGAGGAGGCCGTCCGGCTGGCGCTGGAGCTGCGGCCGGACGTGGTGCTGATGGACGTGCAGATGCCCCGGCTGGACGGCGTGTCGGCGACCCGCGAGGTGGTCACGGCCGGCGCCGGCCAGGTGCTCGTGCTGACCACCTTCGACCTGGACGAGTACGTCTACGGCGCGCTGCGGGCCGGCGCGTCCGGGTTCCTGCTCAAGGACCTGGAGGCGGACACCCTGATCGAGGGCATCCGGACGGTGGCGCGCGGGGACGGGATGCTGGCGCCGTCGGTGACCAAGCGGCTGATCGGGACCTTCGCCCGCCCCGAGCGGCCGGTCGGCCCGGAGGCTCGGGCCGCGGTGGGGGCGCTGACCGGCCGTGAGCGGGAGGTGCTGGCCTGCATCGGGGCGGGGATGTCCAACGGGGAGATCGCGGTCCGGTTGGAGATGGCGGAGGCGACCACCAAGACGCACGTCAGCCGCATCCTGGCGAAGCTGCGGCTGCGCAGCCGGGTGCAGGCGGCGATCCTGGCGCAGGACCTCGGGATGACCGTCTGATCACCGGACGGGCCGGTCGTCCGACCGTCCGACGAGCCGACCGGTTCGGTTGCAGATCACACTCCCGATTGCTATTGCCCGGGGGATCCTGGCAGTTAGAGTCCCGGAAACGAGCGACGCGGCTCGCAACGGCGGTGACCCCTGCCCTGAGCCGCCTTCAGGGCCCGCCCGCGGGGCGGCGACGGCATCGGGAGACCCAGCCATGAGCAATGCGTCCAGCAAGCAGATCGCCGTGATCGGTGCCGGCCTGATGGGCGCCGGCATCGCCCAGGTGTCCGCGCAGGCCGGCCACCCGGTGGTGCTGCGGGACGTCACCGAGGAGGCGCTCCAGCGGGGTCTCGCGGGCATCCGCGCCTCCTATGAGAAGTTCGTCGCCAAGGGCAAGCTGAGCGCCGAGGACGCCGAGGCCGCGCTGGGCCGGATCACCACCACCACCGACCTGGGCGCCGTCGCCGAGGCCGACATCGTGGTCGAGGCCGTGTTCGAGAAGGTGGAGGTCAAGGAGGGCGTCTTCCGCGAGCTCGACAAGCTCGCCAAGGACGGCGCCGTGCTGGCCTCCAACACCTCCGCCATCCCGATCACCCGGATCGCGGCCGTCACCGGGCGCCCGGAATCGGTCGTCGGCGTCCACTTCTTCTCGCCGGTCCCGATGATGAAGCTGGTCGAGCTGGTCCGCGGCTACAAGACCAGCGACGAGACGCTGGCCACCGCCCGCGCCTACGCCGAGGGCGTCGGCAAGGAGGTCGTGGTGGTCAACCGCGACGTCGCCGGTTTCGTGACCACCCGCCTGATCACCGCGCTGGTCGTCGAGGCCGCCAAGCTGTACGAGTCGGGCGTGGCCACCGCCGAGGACATCGACACCGCCTGCCGGCTCGGTTTCGGCCACGCGATGGGCCCGCTCCAGACCGCCGACCTGACCGGCGTGGACATCCTGCTGCACGCCGCCCACAACATCTACACCGAGACCAAGGACGAGAAGTTCGCCGCGCCGGAGATCATGGCCCGCATGGTCACCGCCGGTGACCTGGGACGCAAGAGCGGCCGCGGCTTCTACCCGTACGAGGGCAAGTGACCCGGCAGGGCTGAACGACCGGCGGGCCGTGCGATCGGAGCATCGTACGGCCCGCTCCGCCGGGACGGGTGAGTTTCCTCACGCCGGGGGCCGCAGACGGGTGATTTGGGCGGTAATCGAGCGTAGGTGTGGGGCCGACCTGCGTATATTCCCTCGGACGGGTGAAGTTGATTCAGATCTGGCCGGAACCAGCAACCTGTGGAGCCGGTTCACCGTCAGATGAGGGAACCCGGCATTCCGCCCGGGTCCGGGTGTGGGGCTGCGGCCCGCCCGGACGCACCCCACGCTCCCGCACCCGGCACGGCCGGGGCGGACCCGCCCCGCACCAGGCCGCCCAGGCGAAGGAGGAGAGCATGCGCATCACCGGCGACCACACGGCGCTGGCCATCGAAGGCCGCCTCGACGTGCGCACCGCCGCCGACGCACGGGCCCGGCTGCACCAGGCGGTGGACGGCGGCCTCGGCGACCTCGTGCTCGACCTCGGCCGGCTGGAGTTCTGGGACGCCACCGGACTCGGCGTGATCATGGGCACCCACCGGCGGGCCGGCCGGATCGGCCGCCGACTGGTGCTGCGCTCCGTCCCGGCCCAGCTCCAGCGGCTGCTGGTGGCCACCAAGCTGCACCGCATCCTGGCCGTCGACGGCGCCGCCGGCATGTCCGGTGTCGCCGAGGCGCACGGGATCGCCTTCTAGCGGACGCCCTCCGAGGACGCCTTCCGGGGAGGTACCCCTGGGCGGCGTCCTGTCGCGCACCCGGGAACGATCGGCAGGACGCCCCCGGGAGACGCCCGCCCCGTTCCGCCGCGCCGCGCGCCGGACCGCGCGCCCGTGCACCCCCGGCCCCGCCGCGCAACCCCCCTGGTCAGCGTGGCGGACCGGCCGTCAGACGCGGACCGCCCTGCACGGCCCGGTCCGAATGTGCAAGAGTCTGCCCGTCAGAAGACGGCCGCCGGGGCTGCCTCCAGCCCGGCCGCGGCCGCTACCGGGACGTCAGCCGGGCGGCGCGGGGCGCCGACGGTCGAGCACGATGCGGAGCAGAACGTGGCACAGCCATCCGGGGAGTTCCGGCAGGAGGCCGTCCGCATCCGTGGCGGCGAACTGGTCTCCGGCGGCCTGCTGGTGGGCGTCGGCGCCCCGGACGGCTCCGAGGTCAGGCCCTGCCCCGAGGAGTGGCGGCCGCGCCCGCGCAGGACCGGCCGCAGCGAGCCCGCCCGCGGCCCGGCCGGCGGCGTCGGCCGCGCGGTCGGCCCGCTCGCGCTCGGCGCCGGTCCCTCCGACCTGCCGCTGCTGGACCGCGAGGCCGACGTCGCCGAACTGCTCGGCCTGCTCGCCGAGGGCCGCTCGATACGCCTGGTCGGCCAGGCCGGCTCGGGCCGCAGCGCGCTGCTGTCGGCCGTCGCCGAGGCCGCCGCCGACCTCGCCCCCGGGGGAGTGGTGCAGCTCTGCGGCCACCGCCGGACCCTCTCCGACCTGCTCCAGGACCTCTTCGCGGCCACCCACCACGCCCCCGGCTACCGCCCCGACCCCGGGCAGCTGGCCGTCCACCTCGCCGAGGTCGGCGCGATCGTGGTGATCGACGCCGCCGAGCCCTCCGGCGACGAACTGGAGCGGCTGCTCGCCGCCGCCCCCGGCTGTGCCTTCCTGATCTCCGCCGCCCCGGACAGCCCGCCGCCGGCGGCCGGCTCCCGGCTCCAGGACCACCTGGTCGCCGGGCTCTCCCGCTCCGCCTGCCTCGCCCTCACCGCCCGGCTGGCCGGCCGTCCGCTGGACGTCGACGAGAAGGCCTGGGCGGTGGACCTCTGGTTCGAGTCCGAGGGCCTGCCGCTGCGCTTCGTCCAGGCCGCCGCCCTGCTGCGCCAGCGGGACGTCTCGGTGGACGCGCTGGTCGCCGCCGAGGACGACCGGATGGACGTCTTCGGAGCCGTCGACGAGCCCGTCCACGACCCGGACCCGGCGATCCGGGAGGACGCGCTGCGCCGCACCGTCCCGCTGCCCTCGGTGGCGGAGACGGCCTCGCCCGCGGTCCGGCTCGCCGAGGGGCTGAGCGAGCCCGCGCAGGCCGTGCTGCGGCTCGCCGTCGCGCTCGGCGGCGAGTGCCCCACCGCGCCCCACCTGCCGGCGCTGATCGACGTCGGACAGGGCGAGGCCGCCCTCGCCGAACTCACCGACGCGGGACTGGCGGTGTCCATCGGCGGGCACCACCGGCTGACCGCCGGCGCGCTCGACCTGCTCGCCCCGCACTGGCCGGCCCGCGGCTGCGTCGACGGCGCCGCCCAGCACTTCGCCTGGTGGGTCGGACACAGCTCGGTGACGCTGGAGCAGATCGCCGCCGAGGCCGAGGTGATGATCGGGGTGCTGCTCGCGGACCGTACGGCCGGGCGGCACGACGCGGTGGTCCGGCTCGCCCGCGCGGCCGCGCCCGCACTGGCGCTCTCGCTGCGCTGGGGCGCCTGGGAGCGGGCACTCCAGCTCGGCCTGGAGGCGGCCCGCCGCACCGGCTCGGCCGTCGACCAGGCCTGGTTCCACCACGAGGCGGCCGTGCACGCGATCTGCGACCGGCAGCCGTCCCGGGCCATCGCCGAACTGGAGACCGCGCTCACCCTGCGGGCCACGTCGGGGGAGCAGCGCGGGGTGGCCGCCGCCGGGCGGATGCTCGACCTGCTGCGCGCCGAGGGCCGGCAGCTGCCGGCCGCCGCGCCCGCCGCGGCCTCGCCGGGCCGTGCGCCGGTGATCCGCAAGATCGCGGCCCGGGTGCCGGCCGGCCTGAAGTCCAGCAGGCGGCGGCGGGCGGTGGTGGTGTCCACCGCGGTGCTCACCCTGGGGGTGCTCGGCACGGCGGTGGCGATGAGCTTCAGCGGGCCGGACGAGGTCAAGGGCCGGGACCCGCACAGCGGCCGGCTGGACGGCGGCGGCACCCAGGACCCGCCGTTCCCGCAGTCCTCCGGCAGCGCCGGGACGGGGACGGGCGGCACCGGCGCGGGCAGTCCGGCGGGGCAGGGGGCGAGTCCCGAGCCGTCCGCGAGCGGCAGCGCCTCGCGCTCGCCGAGCGCCTCGGCGACGCGCAGGCCGAGCTCCTCGCCGGGGGCGGGGGACTCGCAGGCCCCGCAGCAGTCGCAGCCGCCCGCACCGGGGCAGTCGCCGCCGGTCCAGCAGTCGCAGCCGCCTCAGCCGTCGGGGCAGCCGTCGTCGTCGCAGACGAGCCGCGGCCCGTCCTCCCCGGCACCCACCTCGACCTCGCCGTCGCCCTCGTCGGGGCCTTCGACGACCCCGGGCGGGACGACCAGCCCGACCACCCCGGCGATCTCGCCCTGAGCGGTCAGAACAGCTTGAGCTTGTCGTCGTCGATGCCGCGCAGCTCGTCGTAGTCCAGCACCACGCAGCCGATGCCGCGGTCGGTGGCCAGCACGCGGGCCTGCGGCTTGATCTCCTGCGCGGCGAAGACGCCCTTGACCGGGGCCAGCAGAGGGTCCCGGTTGAGGAGTTCGAGGTAGCGGGTGAGCTGCTCGACGCCGTCGATCTCGCCGCGGCGCTTGATCTCGACGGCCACCGTGGCACCGTCGGCGTCGCGGCAGAGGATGTCGACCGGGCCGATCGCGGTGGGGTACTCGCGGCGGATCAGCGACCAGCCGGCACCGAGCACCTCCATCCGGTCCGCGAGCAGCTCCTGGAGGTGTGCCTCCACGCCGTCCTTGATCAGGCCCGGGTCGACCCCGAGCTCGTGGGACGAGTCGTGCAGCACCTCCTCCAGCGTGATGATGAGCTTCTCGCCGGCCTTGTTCTCCACTGTCCAGACCCCGTCGGCCTCCTTGAGGGCGCACGGCGGGGACATCCAGTTGAGCGGCTTGTAGGCGCGGTCGTCGGCGTGGATGCTGACGCTGCCGTCGGCCTTGACCAGGATCAGCCTGGTGGCGGAGGGCAGATGGGCGGAGAGCCGACCGGCATAGTCGACTGAGCAGCGGGCAATTACGAGACGCACGGTCGACCACGCTAGCCCACCGGGGCCAGTTGATGCGATTCCACGACGGCAGGGTGAAGAAAGCGCGAACCCGTCCAACATGGAGGTCCCGCGATCCCGCTGCCGTCCCGCCGAGGTCTGGCGCCCCCTCCCTCAGGTCGCTACGGTGTGTGACGGCACGCTCGCGGGAGCGCTGTCAACGGGGATGGAGACTTCAGATGAACGATCCGACGGGATCCGGCCAATCCGGTGTGCCGCAACGTATTTCCGGAGCAATCCACAGGAATGACGGGCCTGCCGCGCCGTTGACTGCCACGCTGTTCTGAGCGCGTTCGGTATCCAGGGCGTTACGTCCCGTGGTGCCGCCGCCGTCGCGAAGGCGCCGGAAACCCCCGTCCCTCGGTGTTCCGGACGCCCCATGCGAATCCGCCACCCTCACTGTGAGCTTGACCTACGCACGACCACCCGGGCACCGCGCGGGTGGACCGCGAGAGGAGAATCCATGTCGCTCGACGTCTCACCGGCCCTGCTGGAGAAGGCCGAGCGGGGCGAGGTCGACGAGCGGGAATTCGTCGACTGCGTCCGCGTCTCGCTGCCGTACGCCTGGGACCTGATCAGCTCGCTGGTCGCCCAGGCGAAGGTCGACGGCACCGACTTCGCCGACAACCAGGTACCGCCGCCCAGCGAGCAGGCCCGCGGCCAGCTCCTGCGCGCCCTCGCCAGCGACGCCATCCGGGGCGCCCTCCAGCGCCACTTCGGGGTCCGGCTGGCCTTCCAGAACTGTCACCGGGTCGCAGTGTTCCTGCCGTCGGACGCGAACGAGGCACGGTACGACCGCTTCACCTCGGTCCGGGAGCAGCTGCTGAACCAGTCCGAGGAACTGCGGGACTGCTGACCCCCGCCACGGCGTCGGCCGCCCCGTCCCCCGGTGCGGGGGGAAGGGGCGGCGGCCCGGCCCCCGGGGCCCGGTCAGCCCAGCTGCGGCAGCACCTCGGAGCCGAGCCGGGCGATGTTGTGCAGGGTCGCCTCCTGGTCGCCGCTGCCCTCGGCGAGCAGGGCGAAGCGCCGGATGCCGGTGCGCTCGGCGGTGGCCAGCAGCCGGTCGGCGCACTGCCGCGGGGTGCCCACCGCGTGCAGGTCGCAGAGCAGCTCGGTGTACTGGCGCGGATCGCGCATCGTGCGTTCCCGGCCGTCCACGGTGCGGTGGGCGCCGAGCCCGTACTCGAACCAGCCGGGCATCGCGTTCAGCAGTGTGGAGCGGGCCGCCGCGGCCCGGTCGTCGACCTGGGCCACCCCGGCCGCGACGTGCCGGCGGCCGACCCGGCGCAGCTGTTCCTCGCCGCGCCCGGCGGCCAGCCAGGCGGTCCGGTACAGCTCCAGCATCCGCAGCTTGTCGTCGTCCCCGGAGTGCATGCCGAGCAGCATCGGCAGGCCGCGCTCGGCGGCCAGCCGCACGCCGCCCGGCGAGGTGCAGGCGACCACCACGGGCGGGCCGGCCACCGGCCGCCCGGCGACGGTGAGTTCCTCGCCGAGGCCGGTGTCCTCCCGGCGCTGGCGCGGGAAGCGGACCGGGCCGGAGCGCCCGCCGAGGCCCAGCCAGCTGCTCAGCGCCGGCCGCCGCACCGCCTCGGTGGCCCGCGGCACCACGGCGACCTCGGGGAACGAGAACTGCGGGCCGTCCGCGCCGACCCGGGAGCCGCGCAGCCAGCGCAGCAGCAGGTCCAGGCGCTCCGGGAAGCCCTTCTCGAAGGCGTCCACGCCGCCGCCGAACACGTCCAGGTCGATCCACGGCCCGCCGCGGCCCACCCCGAGCGTGAACCGTCCGCCGGAGGTCAGGTGCAGCAGCGCGGCCTGCTCGCCCAGCCCCACCGGGTGGCGGGTGGAGAGCACGCTGACCGCGGTGCCGACGCCGATCCGGCGGGTGCGGCCGAGCAGCATCGCCGCCAGCGTGGCGGCGTCCGGGCACACCCCGTACGGCACGAAGTGGTGCTCGGCCAGCCAGACGCTGTCCAGGCCGGCGCGTTCCGCCTCGACGGCGGAGTTCACGGTGCGCTCCAGCGCCTCGCCGTGGCTCTGCCCGGGGAACTGCGCGGACAGCAGGAACAGCCCGACCCGCACCGGCCCGGTGGACGGCGGCAGCGCCCCGGCCCGCTGGGCCGCCGGCAGCGGCTCGCCCGCGACGGCCGTCACCGGGGGGACGGAGGTCAGCGTCGGACCGGCGGGCAGCCGGACCCCGGCGGGCCGGCCGCTCTCGGCTCGGGCGCTGGTCTCGCTCATCGTGGGGCCTCCTCGGGTGCGCGCAGGGTCTGCGGGCCCCGCCTTCTCCTCCTGTGGGTATCCGATGTCATGTGCCAATGGCACGCTGAAACCTGGATTTCCCCGATGATCGGGTGGATCTCGGCAAAAACGCCGAAGCGCCGGACGGACCCGTGGTAGTAGGGGAGCGGACGCCCGGTCGGTCGTAGGCTGGAACGATCCACAGCCCAGGAGGAGAGGGAGTCCGCCGTGTCGCCGCGCCGCAACCGGATCAAGAGCGCCGCCCCCCGCGAGAGCGCGGAGCCGACCGCCCCGCTCGGCGGATCGCTGCGCCGCACCGAGAGCTACCAGGGCGACGACTGGGTGGTCCAGACGGTCGCGGGGACGGCCGGCCGGTTCTACCGCTGCCCGGGCTGCGACCAGGAGATCCCGCCGGGGGTGGGCCACGTGGTGGCCTGGCCGGCGCACGGCGCGGGGGTGGACGACCGGCGGCACTGGCACCGCGCCTGCTGGGGCGCGCGGGAGCGCCGGGCCTCCAACGTGCTGCGGGGCCGCGGCGCTCCCCGGTACTGACCGGGGTGCCGACGGGGCCGGGGCCGGCTACGCGTCGCGCCTCTTGAGCACCAGCACGCCGCCGACCAGGGCCGCCGCCGTCCAGGCGAGGCAGATCAGGAAGCCGGCCAGCGGCCCGTACGGCTGGCCGTGCTGCTGGTACACCAGCATCATCCGGGAGCCCGCGTAGTCGGGGAAGTAGCGGGCCAGGGTCTTGACCTTCGGCACCGCCGAGAGGATCGGCGAGAGCAGGAAGAAGAAGGGCACCAGCACGCCGAGCGCGAGCGTCTGGTTGTGCAGCATCGTGGTGACGCCCGCCGCGAACAGGCAGAGCATCGTCAGGTACAGGGCGGCCCCGAACACCGCGCGCAGCACGTTCGGCTCGCCGATGGTGGTGGAGTGCGGGCCGAGCAGCGACTGGCCGACGAAGAAGGTGACGAAGGCCGTCACCACCGAGACGGCGAGGGCGAGCGCACCGAGCACCGCCGTCTTGCCGGCGAGCAGGGTGGCGCGCTGGGGGACGGCGGCCAGGGTGAGCCGGATCATGCCGCTGCTGTACTCGTTGCCGATCGCCAGCACGCCGAAGACGAGGATCGCCAGCTCGCCGAGCTCGATGCCGGAGAAGACGGTGCTGGTGGCGTCGAACGGGGTCTGCCGGTTCCCCCGGAACTCGGCGAAGTTGTTGTTGGTGAGCAGGGCCAGCAGCGCGCCGACGCCGACCGTGACGACGAAGGTCAGCGCGAGCGTCCAGACCGTCGAGCGGACGCTGCGGATCTTCGTCCACTCGGAGCGCAGGACCGCCGGGAAGGACGCCATCTCAGTTCTCCTCCTGCTGTTCCGTGGTCGTCGGTCGGCCGCCGTCCGCCTTCCAGCCGGCGCCCCACCCGGTGGGCGCGCCGGCCGCGTCCCGGCCCGGGCCCTCGCCCGCGTGGTACTCCACCGAGTCGGCCGTCATCCGCATGAAGGCCTCCTCCAGCGAGGCCTGCTGCGGACTGAGCTCGTGCAGCACCACGCCGTGCCCGGCGAGCAGCTCGCCGAGCCGGGCGATGTCCCCGTCGACCACCTCGTGGGAGCCGTCCGGGCCGGGCTCGTACCGCAGGCCGGCCCCGGTCAGCACGTCGAGCAGCCGCTCGGGTTCCGGGCTGCGCAGCCGGACGGCGGAGCGGGAGTTGCGCCGGATGAACTCCGGCATCGGGAGGTCGGCGAGCAGCCGGCCCCGGCCGATGACCACCAGGTGGTCGGCGGTGACGGCCATCTCGCTCATCAGGTGGGAGGAGACGAAGACCGTCCGGCCCTCGCGGGCGAGGCGCTTCATCAGGTTGCGGACCCAGAGGATGCCCTCCGGGTCGAGGCCGTTGACCGGTTCGTCGAACATGACGATCTCCGGGTCGCCCAGCATGGCGGAGGCGATGCCCAGGCGCTGGCCCATGCCGAGGGAGAAGCCGCGGGCCCGCCGGCGGGCCACCGGGGTGAGGCCGACCAGGGCGAGCACCTCGTCCACCCGGCGTACCGGGATGCGGTTGCTCTGGGCGAGCCAGAGCAGGTGGTCGCGGGCGGTGCGGCCGGGGTGGACGGCCTTGGCCTCCAGCAGCGCGCCGATGTACTTGAGCGGCTCGCTGAGTCGGCCGTAGTGCTTGCCGTCGATGGTGACCCGGCCGGCGGTGGGGCGGTCGAGGTCGAGGATCATCCGCATGGTGGTGGACTTGCCGGCGCCGTTGGGGCCGAGGAAGCCGGTCACCACGCCCCGGGGCACCTGGAAGCTGAGGCGGTCCACGGCGAGGGTCTTGCCGTAACGCTTCGTCAGGTCGTGCAGCTCGATCATTCGCGCTCCCTCGGTCCCTTGCCAGGCTAGGACAAAGGGGATAGGGCGGCCCGCTGAGTGGGCCCGCACGGCGCGCCGGAATAGGTTGGTGGCATGACCCAGCTCCCCTCCGCAGTGTCGGTCCGCGAGAGCGGCACCGGAACACCACTCGTGCTGCTGCACGCCTTTCCGTTGAACGCCTCGATGTGGTCGTCCCAGCTGGACGCGCTGCCCGGAACGACCGGGGACGAAGCGCGGGTGCTCGCCCCCGACCAACGGGGTTTCGGCGGCACCGGGCTGGGCGCCGACGAACCCTCGCTGGACCCGGTCGCGGACGACCTCGCGCTGCTGCTGGACGCGGCCGGGATCGAGCGTGCCGTGGTCGGCGGGCTCTCCATGGGCGGCTACGTGGCGCTCGCCTTCGCCCGCCGGTACCCCGACCGGCTGGCCGGCCTGCTGCTGGCCAACACCCGGGCCACCGCCGACACCGACGCGGTCCGGGCCAACCGGGAGCGGATCGCCGCCGCCGTCACCGCGCGGGACAGCGTGCAGCTGCTGCTGGACGAGCGGACCGCGGCCGGGCAGCTCGGCCCGGACTCCCAGCACCTGGTGGACCGGGTGCAGACGATGATCTCCGCCGCGCCGCCGGCCTCCGTCGCCTGGGCCCAGCGGGCCATGGCGGCCCGCCCGGACTCCCTGGACGTCCTGGCCGGCCTGCGGGTGCCGGTCGCGATCGTGGCGGGCGCCCTGGACGCCCTGGTGGGGCCGGAGGAGGCCGAGGCGATGGTGCGCGCCCGGCCGGACGCCGAGCTGACCGTCCTGCCCCGGGTGGGCCACCTGAGCGCCCTGGAGGCGCCCGAGGCCTTCGACGCCGCCGCGCGCACCCTGCTCGCCCGGGTGGCCGCAGGATGAGCCAGGAGAGCCAGGACGCGGCGGCCTGGGACTTCTCCGCGCTGGAGGTGACCGGCCGGATGCCGGTGACCAACCGGGGCGAGGGACTGGTCGAGCTGACCCTGGAACCGCTCGGCGAGGACTACTGGATGCGCCCGGGGGAGACCTTCATCGTCACCTCGTACGGCGACTACGGGCCCGGGCACCCCTTCGAGGTGCAGTACTGGCCGGACTCGGTGTCGGTCTGGTGCACCTCCTGGTTCGGCACCGTCTCGGACGACGAGGGCAACCAGCTCAGCAGCGGGTACCAGCGGCCGGACGGCGCCTACCCGAGGTAGCGGGGCCCGCGGGCGGAAGCGCCAGGGGCGGTGACGGCACGACAGCCGACAGGCCCTCACCCGGGAGGGTGAGGGCCTGCGGTACCGCTCGGCCGGTGTGCGTCAGCGCGACTGCTGGGCGGGCACGCCCAGGGTGTCGTCGGTCGGCAGCGAGGCGGCGGCCACGGCCGCGCCGGTCAGCGTCGCCAGCATCTCGCGGACGTTGGTCAGCTGGGCGTTGATGCTGTCGCGGCGGTTGGTGAGCGCCGCCAGCTCGCGCTCGGATTCGCTGCGGATGCGGTCCGCCTTCGCGTTGGCGTCCGCCACGATGTCCTCGGACTGGCGCTGGGCCGTCTCGACGGTCTGGCGGGCGCGGCGCTCGGCGTCGGTGCGCAGCTTCTCGGCCTCCAGGCGCAGCTGCTCGGCCCGGTGCTCGATCTCGGCCAGGCGCTTCTCGGCCTTGGCCTGACGGGCGGCCAGGTCGCGCTCGGACTGCTCGCGGCGCTTGGCCAGGTTGGTCTCGAACTCCAGCGCGGCCTGGGCGGCCTTGGTACGGGTGTCCTCGAAGAGGGCGTCCGCCTCCTCGCGCTTGTTCTGGGCGTCCTTGTTGGCCTCGGCGCGCAGCTGGGCGGCGTCGCTCTTGGACTTGTCGACGATCCGCAGGCCCTCGTCCTCCGCCTTGGCCTTGCGGTCCTTGGCGTAGTTCTCGGCCTCGGTGCGGACCTGCTGGGCGGCGGCCTCGGCGAGCTCGCGGTGCTGCTCGGCGGCGCGGTGCGCCTCGTCGCGCAGGTCCTTGGCCTCCTCCTCGGCGAGTCGCAGGATCTTCTCGACCCGGGCGCCGAGACCGGCGTAGGAGGGCTCCTGCTCCACGACCGCCGCCTGGGCGGACTGGGTCTCCAGGTGGAGCTCCTCGATGCGCTTCTCCAGCGCGCTGATCCGGGTCAAGGCACTGTCACGGTCGGCCACCAGCTTGGTGATCCGCTCGTCGACCTGGGCGCGCTCGTACCCACGGCGCACCAGGTCGAAGCCGTGAGGGGAGTGACTGTCGCTCATGGGGTTCTGGGCTTCCTGTCGTCAAACCGCTGAGGTGGTTGAGGGAATCCTGACACGGTACCGGAGTGTCGACGGCGTTATGCCGTTCTCTCACGGACAATGACCGCCAATGTCCGCTCAATCGGGTGGTGAGCTCTTGGAGCGATTGCCACCCGACCGGGGGGAGCCAACTCCGGCACCGGCCTTGGCGCCCCCGTCCTTCTTGTTGCTGCTTCCCCCGTTGGCCTGGGCGACCGGTGACGGTGCCTCGAACGCCTCCAGGGCGGACAGCACGTCCTGGACCCTGGAGATCTCGGTGTTGATGTCCTTGCGGCGGCGCACCAGCTCGTCCAGCTCGCGCCGGCCCTCGTCGGTGACCCGCTTCGCCTCGGCCTTCGCCTCGGCGAGCAGCCGCTCGGCCTCCGCCTTCGCCAGCTCGATCTGCTCGTCCGCGGCCTCGTCGGCGTCCCGCAGCCGCTTCTCCGCCTCGGCCGAGGCCCGCTCCAGCCGCTCCTCGGCCTCGGCCTCGGAGGACCGCAGCCTGGCCTCGGCCTTCCCGATGAGCGCCTCGGCCCGGTCGGTGGAGTTCGCGAGCTTGGTCTCCGCCTCCTTCAGCAGGCCCTCGGCCTTGCGGACGGCGGACAGCCGGACCTTGCTGGCCTCCGCGGAGGCCTCCGAGGTCAGCTCGGCCGCGCGGTCCTCGGCCGCGGTGACCAGGGCCGCCGCGCGGTCCTCGGCCTCGGCGACGGTGGCCACCGCCTGCTCCTCGGCCTCGGTCAGCTGCTCCTGGGCGGCCGTCACCAGCGCGTCCACCCGCTCGCCGGCCGACTTCATGGCCGCCGCGTTCTCCTTGCGGGCCCGCTCGTGCAGGGCCTCGACCTCGGCGTCGGTGCGCTCGCGCAGCTCCTCGGCGCGCTCGCGGATCGCGGTCGCGTCCCGGCGGGCCTCGGCGAGCAGGGCGTCCGCGTCGGAGCGGCCCTTCTCGACCTCGCCCTGGCCGGCCGCCTCGCCGGCGGCGACCAGCCGGTCGGCCTCCTTGCGGGCGGCGGCGACCATCGCGTCCGCCTGCTCCTCGGCGGCGGCGGTGGTGGCCAGCGCGGTGGTCTGGGCGTCCTCGCCGAGCGCCTCGGCGTCCGCGAAGGCCTTCTCCAGGACGGACTTGGCCCGCTCGCGGGTGGCCTTGTCGAACTGCTCGGCGGCCTCCCTGGTCCCCGCGTCGTAGGCGTCGGCGCGGGAGCGGGTGGCGGAGTCGTACTCGTCGGCGAGGGTGCGGGTGGCGAGCGCGTACTCGTCGGCCTCGGCGCGCAGGCCGGCGGACAGCTCCTCGGCGTCGGCGATGCTGCGGGCGCCCTGGGCCTCGGCCTCGGCCACCGTACGGGCGGCCTGCGCCTCGGCGTCGGCGCGCAGCTGCTCGGCGGCCTCCTGCGCGGCGCGCAGTTCGGCCTCGGCGTCCGCGCGCAGCTGCTCGTCGTAGGCGAGGGCCTCGGCGCGCTGCCGGCCGAGCTCCTCCTCGGTGGCCTCCCGCTCGGCGGCCAGCTCCAGCTCGGTCTGCTCGCGCAGGGCGGTGGTCTCGGCCTCGGTGCGGGCGCGCAGGTCGGCGGTCTCGCGGTCGACGAGCTCGCGCTGTTCGGCGCTCTCGCGCTCGACCAGGCTGCGCAGCTCGGCGGCGTACGCGTCGGCGGACTCCCGCAGCTCGGTGGTCTCCCGCTCGGCCAGCTCGCGCAGCTCGGTGGCGTCCTGCTCGGCCGCCTCGCGGACCTCGGCGGCCTCCTGCTCGGCGGCGGCCCTGAGCGCGGCGATCTGCTCGGCGGCGGCCTCGTGCATGCCGGCCACCGACTGGCGGACCTCGGCGGCCTCGTCCTCGGCGGCGGCCACCAGCTCGGCGCCCTCGGCCTTGGCGGCGGCGATCAGCTCGGCGCGGTCGGCCTTGGCCTGCTCCAGCTCGGCGGTGGCCTCGGCGCGGATGTTGTCGGCGGTGGCGCGGGCCTCGGACAGCTCGCGGCCGGCCTCGGCCCGGACGGTCGAAGCCTGCTCGTTGGCCAGGGCCAGCTCGGCGGCGGCCTTCTCGCGGGTGGCCTTGGCGTCCTTGGCCGCCTCGGCCCGGCGCTGCTCGGCGGTGGCCTCGGCGCGCTCCAGGACCTCGTCGGCGGCGGCGCGCCGGGCCTCGGCGTGGGCGTCGGCCTGCTCGCGGGCCTCGGCGGCGTAGGCGTCGGCCACCGTGCGCTGCTCCTCGGCGTACGCGTCGGCGGTGGTGCGCTGCTCCTCGGCGTAGGCGTCGGCCTGTGCGCGGACCTCGGCGACGTGCTCGGCGGTCGCTTCGCGGACCTCGGCGGTCTCGGCGGCGGTGCGCTGGGTGAGGTCGGTGGCGTGCTGTTCGGCCTCGGTGCGGACGCGGTCGGCGTAGGCCTCGGCGCTCTCGCGCTGCTGGGTGGTCTCGCGCTGGGCGAGGGCCCGCAGCTCTCCGGCGGCCTGCTCGGCCTCGGCGACGGTCTCCGCCGCGGCCCGCTCGGCCTGCTCGCGCACCTCGGCGGCGTAGGTGTCGGCCGTGGTGCGCTGCTCCTCGGCGTACGCGTCGGCGGTGGTGCGCTGCTCCGTGGCGTACGCGTCGGCGGCCTCGTGGACCTCGGCGGTCTCGGCGGCGGTGCGCTGGGTGAGGTCGGTGGCGTGCTGTTCGGCTTCGGTGCGGACGCGGTCGGCGTAGGCCTCGGCGCTCTCGCGCTGCTGGGTGGTCTCGCGCTGGGCGAGGGCCCGCAGTTCCCCGGCGGCCTGCTCGGCCTCGGCCATGGTCTCCGCCGCGGCCCGCTCGGCCTGCTCGCGGGCGGCCTCGGCGGCGTCCAGGTGCTCGGAGGTCTCCTCGCGCTCGCGCCGCAGCCCGTCGGAGGCCTCCTCGCGCTCGCGCAGGCTCTCCTCGCGCAGCGCGTTCGCGGCGGCCTCGGCCTCGGCCCGGGTCCGGGCGGCCTCGGTGTCGGCCTCGGTCCGCACCCGCTCGGCGTCGGCCACCGCGGCGTCCCGGAGGGCGTTCGCCCCGGCCTGCGCCTCGGCGGTCACGGCCTCCGCGGAGGCCGTCGCCTCGGATCGCACCCGCTGGTCGAACTCGGTTGCCTCGCGCCGGAGTTCGGCGGTGTCGCGCTCGGCGGCGGCGCGGTTCTCGGCGGCCGCGGCCTTGGCGGCGGCGAGCGCGTCCTGGCCCTGCTGCTCGGCGGTCTCGGTGATCTTCTGGGCCTCGGCGCGGGCCCGGGTCAGGGTCTGCTCGGCTCGGCCCTGGGTCTCGGCGGCCTGCTCCTGGGCCTGCTCGCGCAGCCGCTCGACCTCCTCGGCGGCACCCGCGCGCAGCTCGTCCGCGTCGGCCTTGGCCTTGGTGAGCAGCTCCTCGGCGTTCTTCGCCGACTCCTCGATCTGGACCACGGCCTGGCGGCGGGCCTCGCCGCGCACCCGGTCGGCCTCCGCGGCGGCCTGGGCGCGCAGCTCCTCGGCCTCGGCCCGCAGCCGGGCCGCCTCGTCCTGCATCTGCTCGATCCGCTCGCGGATCGCGGCGGCGTCGTCCAGGGCGGCGTTCTGGGCCTGCTCGACGGCGGCCTGGGCCTGCTCGCGCAGCCGCTGCGCCTCGGCGGCGGCCTCGGTGCGGATCCGCTCGGCCTCGGCCGCGGCCTCGCCGCGGACGGTCTCGGCGTCCGCGTCCGCCCGGGCGAGCACCTCCTCGGCGGTCTTGGCGGCCTTGGCGAGGTGGACGGTGGCGTCCTTGGCGCCGGCCGCCCGGCCCTCCTCCTCGGCTTCGCCGCGCAGCCGCTGGGCGTCGGCGGCGGCCTGGGCGCGCAGCTCGGCGACGTCCCGTTCGGCCAGGGCGCGCAGCTCGGCGATCGCCGCCTCGGCCTCGGCCCTCAGCTCGGCGGCCACCGACTCGGCGGTGGCCCGCAGCCGCTCGCTCTCCTCGGCCGCGGCGGCCTTGGCGGCCTCGGCCTCGGCCTGCTTGGTGGCGGCCTCGGTGCGGACGGCCTCGGCCTCGGCGCGGATCGCCGACGCCTCCTTGGTGGCCTGGGCGACCATCCGGGCCACCTCGGCCCGGGCGGTCTGCGAGCGCTGCTCGTTGGCGGCCTCGCCGTCGGCGACCCTGCGCTCGGCCGCGGCCTCGGCGTCGGCCTGGAGCTGCTCGGCGGCCCGCTCGGCCTGGGCGCGCAGTTCGGCGGCCTCGCGGCGGGTGCGTTCCGCCTCGGCGATCGCCTCGGCGCGCAGCCGCTCTATCTCGGCCTTGGCCGCGGCGAGCTGCTGCTCGGCCCGGGCCTGCTCGGCGATGGCCTGCGACTTGAGGCGGCCGATCTCGGCCTGGGCGGCGGCCAGCTGGTTGTCGGCGGCGGCGTGCGCGGCGGCGAGCTGCTGCTGGGCCTCGCCCCGGGCGGCGTCCACGTCGGCGGCGGCCTGGGCGCCGGCCTGCTGGGCCTGCTCGGAGGCCGCGCGCAGCAGGCGCTCGGCGTCGTTCTGGGCCCGCTGCAGGGCGGCCTCGGCGGCGGCCTGGGCCTCGCCGCGGGCGGCGTCCACGTCGGCGGCGGTCTGGGCGCGGGCCTGGTCGGAGAGGGCGACGGCCTCGGCGCGGGCGGCGGCGACCATGCGCTCCGCCTCGGCGCGGGCGTCCTGGAGCAGCCGCTGGGCCTCCTGCTCGGAGCCGGCCCTGGTCTGCTCGGCCCAGCCGTTGACGTGCTGCTCGGCGGAGCGGCGCAGCTCGGCGAGCTCCTCCTCCAGCTGGCGGCGGCGGGCGGTGAGTTCGGCCTCCAGCCGGGCGGTGCGCTCGGCGGCCTCGGCCATGATCCGCTGGGTGGCGGCCTGGGAGTCGCGCAGCTGGCGCTCGGCGTCGGCGCGCAGCTGCTGGGCCTGCATCTCGGCGGTGCGGAGCATCTGCTCGGCCTGGCCCGAGACGGCGTCGAAGGCGCGCGGCTGGGCGAGCATGCGGCGGGACTCGTGCAGTTTCGCCCGCAGCACCTCCACCTGGTAGGCGAGGTCCTCGGCATGCTCGACTGCCTTGTCCCGCTCCTTCCGAGTCCGACCCATCTCGGCCTCGAACTGGGAGAGGTGATCGTCAGCCTCGTAGCGGTCGTTGCCCCGCACTCCGCGGTCCCATCCATCTCCTGGTCGCGTCCTCGACCCGGCCGGTTCCGGGCTCCGGTATCCCGGGCGCCGGTCCGACTGGCTCCTTGCATCCGCAGCCGGTGGACGTCCCCTGCCATGCCGGGGCCGCCCGCCGCGGTCGTCGGAATCCGGGGCGCGGAAGCGCGGCGATGCCGCGTTCCCCCGTCCGGGTGGACTCCTGGGCGAACTCTTGCCTTGTGGAGAATGGTGACAGATCCGTCTTGCGACTGTTCAGCCGTGCCCGCGTAATGGACTCCCCTTGCGACGGGCCGCCGCCGGAGGGCGGACGGGCCTGTCTTCGGCCGTGCCCGTCGCCTCCGTCCCCCGGAGCCTTCGCGCACCTGGGCATTGTAGTGGGAGCGCACTGCGGGGGAATGGCCGCAGGGGTGTTTTCCGGCTCTTCCCGCCAGGTTACTGACGGGTCATGACCGACGGGCCGTCGGCTGCCGCCGGGGCGCGCGGCGCCCCGGGGCGGGCCGGGAGGGGATCAGTGCTCGTCGTGGGCCTGCTGCGCGGAGGTGACCAGCTCGGTCAGGACGCCGCCGCAGTCCTTGGGGTGCAGGAAGGTGATCCGCGAACCCATCGAGCCGATCCGCGGCTGGTCGTAGAGGACCCGGACGCCCTTGTCCCGGATGGCCTCGGAGTCGCCGTCCACGTCGGCGGTGCCGAAGGCGATGTGGTGCACGCCCTCGCCGTTCTTCTCCAGCCACTTGGCCACGGTGGAGTCGGGCCGGGTGGGCTCCAGCAGCTGGAGGTAGGAGGCGCCGCCGTCGTCGGTGCCGTTGATCCGGAGCATGGCCTCGCGGACCCCCTGCTCCTCGTTGACCTCGGAGTGGAAGACCTCGAAGCCGTAGGTGGCGCGGTAGAACTCGACCGTCTTGTCGAGGTCTCGGCAGGCGATGCCGATGTGGTCGATGCGGGTCAGCACGACGGCCTCCGGTGAGGGGGAGAGTGTGGCGGGGGCAAGGTGCATCAAGTGCAGCGCATGGTCCGCGACGGGCGCCAGTGCCCGGGGTGCGAGCCTGCTCACACGGCGGGCGGTTCACCCGGGGCGGGTCGGCACGGTGTTGACTGGATGGTGCCAGTGCGCTCGATCACACCGTCGCTCCGGTGACGGGCGGGTAACAGGTCAGTACATTGAGCGCATCCTCACCTGGCCACGACGTGCGAAGGGGCCCGTCCCATGACCAACACCACCTCTGTGATCGTTGCCGGTGCGCGGACCCCGATGGGCCGCCTGCTGGGTTCCCTCAAGGGCTTCTCCGGCGCCGACCTCGGCGGCGTCGCGATCAAGGCGGCCCTGGAGCGGGCCGGGATCACCGGCGAGCAGGTCCAGTACGTGATCATGGGCCAGGTGCTCCAGGCCGGCGCCGGCCAGATCCCGGCCCGCCAGGCCGCCGTCAAGGCCGGCATCCCGATGAACGTCCCGGCGCTGACCGTCAACAAGGTCTGCCTCTCCGGCCTCGACGCCATCGCGCTGGCCGACCAGCTGATCCGGGCCGGCGAGTTCGACATCGTGGTGGCCGGCGGCCAGGAGTCGATGACCAACGCCCCGCACCTGCTCCCGAAGTCCCGCGAGGGCTTCAAGTACGGTGCGATCTCGATGCTCGACGCGATGGCCCACGACGGCCTCACCGACGCCTACGAGAACATCCCGATGGGCGAGTCCACCGAGAAGCACAACACCCGCCTGGGCATCCCGCGCGAGGTGCAGGACGAGATCGCCGCCGCCTCCCACCAGCGGGCCGCCAAGGCGCAGGCCGACGGGGTCTTCGACGCCGAGATCGTCCCGGTCGCCATCCCGCAGCGCAAGGGCGAGCCGGTGCTGTTCAGCCAGGACGAGGGCATCCGGGCGGACACCACCGTCGAGGGCCTGGCCAAGCTGCGCCCGGCCTTCGCCAAGGACGGCACGATCACCGCCGGCACCTCCTCGCAGATCTCCGACGGCGCCGCCGCCGTGGTCGTGATGAGCAAGGCCAAGGCCGAGGAGCTGGGCCTGAGCTGGATCGCCGAGATCGGCGCCCACGGCAACGTGGCCGGCCCGGACAACTCGCTGCAGTCGCAGCCGTCCAACGCGATCAAGCACGCGCTGGCCAAGGAGGGCCTGGAGGTCGCCGACCTCGACCTGATCGAGATCAACGAGGCCTTCGCGGCCGTCGCCCACCAGTCCATGAAGGACCTGGGCGTCAGCTCCGACATCGTCAACGTCAACGGCGGCGCCATCGCGCTCGGCCACCCGATCGGGATGTCCGGCGCCCGCGTGGTGCTGACCCTCGCGCTGGAGCTGCAGCGCCGCGGCGGCGGGGTCGGCGCGGCCGCGCTGTGCGGCGGCGGCGGCCAGGGCGACGCGCTGATCGTGCGCGTCCCGAAGGCCTGACCGGCCGATCCGACCCCAGGGCTGCGGACCGCTGTGGCGGTCCGCAGCCCCTCGGCATTCGACGGCATTGCGCAAGGAGCTCCTGATGATCGATGTCGCCACGCTGGTCGGGCAGGCCCGGGAGGGCCGGCCGCGGGCGGTCGCCCGGCTGATCACGCTGGTCGAGAACGCCGCGCCGCAGCTGCGGGAGGCGATGGCCGCGCTCGCGCCGTACACCGGGCGGGCGTACACGGTGGGCCTGACCGGCTCGCCCGGGGTCGGCAAGTCCACCTCCACCTCGGCGCTGGTCTCCGCCTACCGCAGGCTCGGCAAGCGGGTCGGGGTGCTGGCCGTCGACCCGTCCTCGCCGTTCTCCGGCGGGGCGCTGCTGGGCGACCGGGTCCGGATGCAGGACCACGCCACCGACCCCGAGGTGTTCATCCGTTCGATGGCCACCCGCGGCCACCTCGGCGGGCTCTCCTGGGCGGCGCCGCAGGCACTGCGGGTGCTGGACGCGGCCGGCTGCGAGGTGATCCTGGTCGAGACCGTCGGGGTGGGCCAGTCCGAGGTCGAGGTCGCGGCCCAGGCCGACACCACCGTGGTGCTGCTGGCTCCCGGGATGGGCGACGGCATCCAGGCCGCCAAGGCCGGGATCCTGGAGATCGGCGACGTCTTCGTGGTCAACAAGGCCGACCGGGACGGCGCCGACGCCACCGCGCGGGAGCTCAACCACATGCTGGGCCTCGGCGAGGCCCGGGAGGCGGGGGACTGGCGCCCGCCGATCGTCAAGACCGTCGCGGCCCGCGGCGAGGGCGTGGACGAGGTGGTCGAGGCGCTGGAGAAGCACCGCGCCTGGCTGGAGGAGCACGGCGAGCTGGCCGCGCGGCGCCGCCGCCGGGCCGCCGAGGAGATCGAGGCGATCGCGCTCGCCGAACTGCGCGCCCGGATCGGCGACCTGCGCGGGGACCGCCACCTGGCCGTCCTCGCCGAGCGCGTGGCCGAGGGCGCCCTGGACCCGTACGGCGCGGCCGACGAACTGGTCGCCGGGCTCACCCGCGCCTGAGCCCGCCACCCACTCCGTCGCCGCTTCGGCCCAGCGGAAGCAACGACGCCCTTTTCTGCGCAGGAAGTCGGCCGGTCCGACTTCCTGCGCATAACCCGAGAAGGCCGTTGCCTCATCGCAGCTTCCGTCCGCTGCCCCGCCGGACGAGTCCGGCGGGGCAGCGAACTCCACCTGAATGACCCAAAAATCGGGCAGGCCCGCGTGCAGCCACGCGGGCCCGCCCCAACCACTGGGGCCCGCCTACTCGCCCCCTCCACGGACCGTAAAGAAACGGCGGGTCCGGCCGGGGACGGCCGGGGCCGCCGAACCAGAGCAGAGGCAACGGCATAGCCAACCCCTCACAGCCCGGTGGCAGCCGCGCGCGATCCGGAACAGCGGCACGCGGGTTGCGCTGTCGGCGGTGTCGAGATGTGGGTTGCCGGTCAGTGCCTCCCGGGGAGGTCTCCCGAGCGAACAGCGGCGATGAACGCGGCCCAGGCATCGAGGGTGAAGAGGAGGGAAGGCCCGTGGTCGGGCTCCTCGCCTGGTTCCGGGAGCAGGGCTGCGGGTTGGTCAGCCTTACCGCGAGCGCTGACGGTGAGCCTCTGTACCGTTCGCTCGGCTTCGAGGAGACTGTCCGCTCCATGAGGCTCTTCGATCCGTGAGCAAGTGCAGTCTGTGCGCCCGGGTCAATGCGGTGGGAGCGGTTGGGTGGACGCCCGGGTCGGGCTGTTCAGCCGCATGCGGTCCGCCCCGTCGCGAACGGGGTCGCGGCGGGGCGGGGGAGTAGGTGGCCCGGGGTGCGGCGGGGCCTACGGCTTGCCGCGGAGGCCGCGGAGGTGCTCGGCGATGGGGGCGAGGGCCTGGAACATCTCGTCGAGCTGCTCCGGGGTGAAGCGGTCGATGAAGTGGGCCCGGACGCTGCGCACGTGGTCGGGGGCGACCCGCTGCATGGTCTCCCAGCCGTGTTCGGTGAGGTGGGCGTAGAGGCCGCGGCGGTCGCCGGGGCACTCCTGGCGCAGGACGAGGCCGGCGTTCTCCATCCGGGTGATCTGGTGGGAGAGGCGGCTCTTCGACTGGAGGGTGGCGGCGGCGAGGTCGGTCATCCGCATCCGGCGGTCGGGGGCCTCGGAGAGCACGACCAGGATCTCGTAGTCGTTGATCGCCAGGTTGTGCGGCTGGAGTTCGCGGCTGAGCTGGTACTCCAGCAGCTTGGCGACCTCCAGATGGGCGCGCCACATCCGCTGCTCCCTGGCGGTCAGCCAGGGAGTCTCCTCCTCGGGCTGCGACGGAGGGGTGTCCGCAGTGTCGAGCGTGTGCGTATCCATGCCCTCTAGCATAGCCGATTTAGTTCAATCTTGTACAAGTTTACAGGCCGAAACGTCGGCCGAGGTCGCCCAGGTTACCGAGGCCCGGCACGTTGGGGTTCCCGCCGCCGTGCGCGGCCGGCTGGTTCGGAACCCCGCCGACCGGCACTCCCGCCTCTGCCCCGACCTCGCCGACCGACCGCTCCGCCATCAGCTTCTCACTCGATTGCAGCAGCACCTGGCCGGCGCCGATGAACTCGAACTGGTGCTCCTCGCCGGAGGCCCCGCCGATGCCGGTCAGCCGGCGCAGGCCGCCGATCAGCCCGTGCATGTAGTCGTGGTCGTAGTGGTGGCACGGCGCGGGGCAGTCCGCCCAGCCGACCAGCGCCTGCGGGTCCACCCGGATCGGCGGCTCGACGAAGTGCACCGGCCCGTTGGAGGCGGCGACGAACCGGCCGGTGCCGATCAGGGTCAGGAAGCCCGGGATGATCGACTGCTTCAGTCGCAGCGTGGGGTCGAAGGCCAGCAGGTTGCCGGAGCGGACGGTCAGGTTGCCGTCCTCCAGGTCGTACGAGTTGAGGTCGAACGCCCGGTCCGCCAGCAGCAGCTTGCCGCGGCCTTCGGCGACCACCCAGTCCGCCGCGTGCATCGGCGAGTTGAAGTGCTGCCCGAGCATCCGGTCGATCGCCCCGGCGCCGACGCCCTTGAAGGAGATGTCGCCGTAGTAGGCGACCATCTTGCCCTTCTGGAGGAAGTAGGAGCCGTTCAGCTCGACCGAGAAGGCGTACGGGTTGACGTTGTCGCCGGCCGGCAGGCTGTGGACGTCCCACACCACCGGCCCGGCACCGCCGTGGCTGCTCGGCAGCGGGGCCACCGGCCCGCCGAACTGCTCCTGGGCGTAGGGCTGTTGCTGCCCGTACGGCTGGGCGTGCTGCTGCCCGTGCTGCTGCCCGTACTGTTGCCCGTACGGCTGCTGGGGCGGCGGCGGGGGCTGGTGGCCGGGCGGCGGTGGCGGGTAGCCGCCGGGCGGGGGCGGCGGGTACCCCTGCTGCGGGCCGTGGTTCGGCGGGGTCGGCGGGACGGCGAAGCCGGGCTGGGTCGGCTGGTTGTGCGGCGAGCCGTACGGGGGCTGCGGCGGGTAGGACATCAGAGCTTCTCCTCGCTCGCCTGGACGTACACCGCGCCCTGCCCGGACAGTTCCAGCTGGAACGCCTCGCCCGAGCCGCGGCCGATCATGTCGCGCCAACCCAGCGCCGTGGACAGCTTGTTGCGTACGTCGCCGCGGTGCGCCACGTAGGCCTGCGGGTCGACGTGCACCGACTGGCCGGGGACGATCGGCAGTTCGAAGACGCCGCCGTGGGCCATCACCGCGACCGAGCCCTGGCCCTCCAGCTTGGTGGTGAACAGGCCCTGTCCGGTGACCTGGCCGCGGACCATGCCCATCACCCCGCCCTGCGAGCCCATGAACATGGTGGACTGCCGCAGGGTGCCCTCGAAGGCGAGCAGCCGGTCCGCCTCGACGTACAGGGTGTCGCCGAACAGGTCGATCACGTGGACGTGGTGGCCGCCGTGGCCGAACATCACCCGGCCCTGGCCCTCGACGGTCATCAGCGGGGTGTCCTCGTTGGCCACCCGGCGGCCGATCATCGACATCACACCGCCCTGCCCGCCGGTGATGTTCGGGGTGAAGCGGACCTCGCCGCTGTACGCGAGCATCGCGCCGCGCTGGCTGAACAGCCGCTGGCCGGGCAGTACCTGGGCCTCGACCATCTTGCCGTTGATCTTCGTGAAGCCCATCAGACGTCGCCCCCGATGGTGACCTTCTCGGAGGGCTGGACGTACACCAGGCCCTCGCCGGAGAACTCGATCTGGACGGCCTCGCCGCCGCCCTCGCCGATGATCGTGGTCCAGCCCGCGCCCGACTTCAGGCTGCGCTGCAGGGTGCCGGTGTGCGCCACGTAGGCGCCCGGGTCCACCCGCAGCGGCATGCTCTTGTCGACCCGCAGGATGACGGCCGGGCCGTTGGAGGTGAGGGCCGCCCAGCCGTGCCCCTCCACCTTGGTGGTGAACAGGCCGTTGCCGGAGGACATGCCGTTCAGCCCGGTGAAGCTGGTGCCGGTGTGCAGGGTGGACTCGGTGCAGAGCAGGTTGTCCGACTCGACGTACAGCGTCTCGCCGTTCAGCCGCACCAGGTTGATCTCGGTGGCCTTGTCGGCGAAGTAGCAGGTGCCCTGGCCCTTGACCTCCATGACTGTCATCTTCTCGCCGGTCAGCCGGCGGGTGACCATGCCGCGCAGGCCGTCCCCGCCGCCGGTCAGCTTCTTGAAGGCCATCTGCCCGGTGTAGGCGACCATCGAACCGTGTCGCGCCTTGACGGCGTCCCCGCCCAACTCGACGGCGAGCACCCGTGATCCCTGGAGTCTGAACTGTGCCACGGCCGCAATCTAGCCGGTGCGGCCGCGGCACGGGGAGAGTGCGCGGACCAACTGGTACCAGGCTGCGACAAACGCGCCGGTCACGTCCGGGCGTGCGCCCCCTGTCCGGGGTGCGGAACGGTGCCGGCCGCCTGTTCGACCTCCAGCAGCGAGGCCGAGTGGCGCTCCGCCTCGAAGGCCACCACACCGCCGCGCAGCCCGAACAGGCGCTTGGAGAGCATGATCCAGAGCACCGCCGCGATGTTCAGCAGCAGGGTGCAGACCTTCAGCGCGCTGACGTGGTGGCTCAGCTCGTAGCCCTCCAGCGGTAGGAAGGCCGCGGTGGCGACCACGGTCAGGTACTCGGCCCAGCGCTTGTTCAGCCACAGGCCGACGGCCTCGACGATCTCGACCACCGCGTAGGCGATCAGCGCGCCCGCGACGATCAGCAGGGTGCTCTTCCTGAAGTCGAAGGTCTTGCGGATCGTCTCGACGATCGGGGCGTGTTCGAGGTCCCAGTGGAAGTGGTCGGTCACCGGCCGGAACACCGTGAGGTTCTCGTCGAACACCCGGTGCACCGCGTCCTGGCTGTTGGAGAACTTCCACACGGCCCAGGCGACCACGAGGATCAGCAGTCCGCGCAGCACCCGCTCGACGGCCAGGAAGCGCAGGATGAACAGGTCCCGCAGCGCCTTGCCGCGGGGCACCAGCGGAGCCTCCTCGGCGGGGCCGGAGCCGTGCGGGTCGCCCAGGGCGAAGTCGCCGCAGCGCAGGCAGCGCCAGGCGTCGCCGAGGGCCGTCGAGGCGTGCAGCCGGGAGGCGAGTGCGGGCTCCGTCGGCGCGTAGGTGACGTGGCCGCGCTTGGCGCAGGTCCTGCGGTCCCAGTCGCGTGTGAACATGCTGTGGCTACCCCCGTGTGCGATGCGTCGGCGCCCGGATCGTCGGGCGCGCGGGCAGCAGGATAGGGGTTCCCGGTGACGGAGGGTCGCGCTCGGTGGCGTTCCGGAACAGAGCTGTGACAGGCGGCCGGGTGGCGGGGGAGCCGGGCGCTGTGAGATCGGGCACGGTGGCCGCCCCCGGCCGAGGGTGCGCGTGTGGGCTCGGTGATAATGGGCCGGAAGCTTGTGAGTCGCTTCACAAGTGCGATCCGTTCACCAGTGCGTCCGCGCCGCCGACCCCCGTATCGAGGTATCCATCGTGAACAGCAGCGCCGTCCACCGCCTGCGCCTGGTCTCCGGCCCCGAAGGGGTCTCGTTCATCCTGCTGCTGATCTGCTCGGTGCTGAAGCGGACCACCTCGTTCGACGCCGTCCCGGTGATGGGCATGGTCCACGGCGTCCTGTTCATCCTGTACGTGGTCTTCTGGATCCAGGCCTGGCAGGCGCAGAAGTGGGATGCCAAGCGCGGCGTCCTGATGTTCGTGCTCGCGGTGCTGCCCACCGGCGGCTTCTTCGCCGAGCGGATGCTGGCCAAGGAGGAGCGGGGCGAGCTGAAGCCCGCCACCGCCTGAGCACCCGACTCCCTCGTGGACGGTCGACAGGCTGCCACGGCCTCCTCTCCCAAAGGGCCGCGGCAGCCTGTCGCCGTTTCTTACCGGGGGTGGCTCGGGCCGGTGCTACCGGCGGTCGGTGCCGTGGGCGGCTAGTTGACGTTCACCCCGCTCCAGGCCGCGGCGACCGCCTTGTACTCGGTGCTGGTCGCGCCGTACAGGTCGGTGGCGGCCTTCAGGGTCGCGGTGCGGGCGGCCTTGTAGTTGGTGGTGGAGGTCATGTAGACGGTCAGCGCGCGGTACCAGATCGCGGCCGCCTTGTCCCGGCCGATGCCGGTGACCGTCGAACCGTTGGAGGTCGGGCTGTTGTAGCTGACCCCGTTGACGACCTTCGCGCCGCTGCCCTCGGACAGCAGGTAGAAGAAGTGGTTGGCGACGCCCGAGGAGTAGTGGACGTCCTTGTTGCCGACGGTGGAGGACCAGTAGTCGGCCGAGGCGCCGTCCTTGGACGGCTTGTCCATGTAGCGCAGCGGGGTGCCGTTGCCGTTGATGTTGAGCTTCTCGCCGATCAGGTAGTCGCCCGGGTCGGCCGCGAGGTTCGCGGACCACTCGACCATGGTGCCGAAGATGTCCGAGGTGGCCTCGTTGAGGCCGCCGGACTCGCCCGAGTAGATCAGGCCGGCGGTGGCGGAGGTGACGCCGTGGCTCATCTCGTGGCCGGAGACGTCGATGGCGGTCAGCGGGTGGGTGTTGCCGGAGCCGTCGCCGTACGTCATGCAGAAGCAGGAGTCGTCCCAGAACGCGTTGACGTAGTTGGTGCTGTAGTGCACCCGGCTAGCGGCGCCGACGCCGTTGTTCTTGATGCCGCTGCGGCCGAAGGTGTTCTTGTAGTAGTCCCAGGTGGCCGCCGCACCGTACTGGGCGTCCACGGCCGCGGACTCGCGGTTGGAGGGCAGGCCGTTGCCGAAGCTGTTGGTGGTGTTGGCGAAGAGCGTCCCGCTGCCCGAGGTGCCGCCCTTCAGGTCGGTGGTGGACTGGTTGCCCCGGGAGGCGTCCTTGAGCTGGTAGCTCGAACCGCTCTGGGTGGTGGTCAGCGAGACCGAGCCGACGTTGACGCCCTTGCCGGTGCCGGTGGCGGTCTGCACCTTCTCGTCGGTGGAGAGCACCTGGCCGGTGGCGGCGTCGGTGATCACCTCCTGGCGGCTCGGGGTGCCGTCGGCGCGCTCGCCCGTGACCACCGTGCGGTGGGCCAGGCGCGGGGTGCCGTCGGCGGCCCAGACGACCAGCTCGGGAGCGCCGGCGCCGTCGACCCGGCTGAGCGCCGCCTCGTCCGCGTCGGCCGTGGCGCCGACCGTCGCCCGGACCGCGGCGGTGGCCCGCTCGGCGGCCTGGGGCGCGGCGAGGGCCGGGGCCAGACTGGGCACCGACAGCTGCCCGGCGAAGGCCCGGTCGACGGACTTCACCGAGCCGTCGGCCTTCTGGTGGACGACCAGGTCGCCGCCGATCACCGGCAGGCCCGCGTAGGTCCGGTCGTACCGCAGGTGGCGGGTGCCGTCCTTGTCCACCACCACGTCCTTGGGGACCAGCTTCTCCTGACCACCGAGGGCGAGGGCCTGGGCGACCGGGGCGCTCTGCCCGGAGGCCAGCGCGAGCAGCGCGGACTGCTGCTGCGCCGGCGAGGGGGCGGCGGCCTGGGCGGGGGCGGCGGCGATCTGGACGACGCCGGCCAGCAGGGCGGTGGCGGAGAGTACGGCTCCGACAGTCAGCTTTCGCTTCACGTGCGGGGGTTCCTTCCACGAGACCCGCGGGTGCGTGCGGGTGCGCCGCGTACCGGGGCGCCGGGGTTGGCGCCTTGGGGGCGGTAGGGCGCGGACGTGCCGGTCCCGTGCGGATCCTGACGCTCCGCCGGAATCGGGTGGGGGCGGCGGAGGGTCGGACGGGACTTGGTCAGAAGCATGACAATCGTCGGCAGGGATGGACAGGGCGCCTCCCGGGATTGGCCAGGAACCGCCAATCCCGGTACGGATGGTTCGGTTGCGGCCCGCTGCCCGGTTTCGGCGGTTCGTCCCCCTGGCGGGACTCCGCCAGCCGGACGGCCTTGACAGGCTGCCGGACGGCCCGGGCGGCCGGCCGGGGCGGAGGGGGCCGTTCACCCGGAGCCGGGTCCGCCGTTCACCCGGAACCGCGTCCGCCGTTCACCCGGAACGGCGGACGCCCGGGCCCTCCCGCGGGAGGACCCGGGAGTCCGGTGCGCCGGTGCGGTACGTCAGTTGACGTTGACGGCGGACCAGGTCGCGGCGACGGCGCTGTACTCGGCGCTGGTCGCGCCGTACAGGTCGGCGGCGGCCTTGAGGGTGCCGGTGCGGGCGCCCGCGTAGTTGGTGGTGGAGGTGAAGTAGGTGGTCAGCGCGCGGTACCAGATCTGCGCGGCCTTGTCCCGGCCGATGCCCGCGAGCGTCGAACCGTTGGAGGTCGGGCTGTTGTAGCTGACCCCGTTGATGGTCTTGGCGCCGCTGCCCTCGGCGAGCAGGTAGAAGAAGTGGTTGGCGACGCCGGACGAGTAGTGGACGTCCTTGTTGCCGACGGTGGAGGACCAGTAGTCGGCCGAGGCCCCGTCCTTGGAGGGCTTGTCCATGTAGCGCAGCGGGGTGCCGTCGCCGTTGATGTTGATCAGCTCGCCGATCAGGTAGTCCGGCTTGTCCGAGGGCAGGTTGGCGTACCACTCGACCATGGTGCCGAAGATGTCCGAGGTGGCCTCGTTGAGGCCGCCGGACTCACCCGAGTAGTTGAGGTTGGCGGTGGCGGAGGTGACGCCGTGGCTCATCTCGTGGCCGGCCACGTCGAGTTCGGTGAGCGGGTGGGTGTTGCCGCTGCCGTCGCCGTACGTCATGCAGAAGCAGGAGTCGTCCCAGAACGCGTTCACGTAGTTGGAGCCGTAGTGGACCCGGCTGGTGGCGCCGACGCCGTTGTTCTTGATGCCGTTGCGGCCGAAGGTGTTCTTGTAGAAGTCCCAGGTGACCGCCGCGCCGTACTGGGCGTCCACCGCGGCGGACTCGCTGTTGGAGGACAGGCCGTTGCCGAAGCTGTTGGTCGTGTTGGCGACCAGGGTGCCCGAGCCGGAGGTCTTGCCCTTCAGCGTGTACGTGGCCTGGCCGCCGCGGGTGGCGTCCTTGAGCTGGTAGCTCGAACCGCTCTGGGTGGTGGTCAGCGGGACGGAGCCCACGAAGACGCCCTTGCCGGTTCCGGCGGCGGTCCGGACCTGCTCGTGGCTGGAGAGCACCTCGCCGCTCGCCGCGTCGGTGACCAGCAGCTGGCGGCTCGGGGTGCCGTCGGCGCGCTCGCCCTCGACCGTGGTGCGGTACGCCAGGCGGGGGTTGCCGTCGGCGGCCCACACGACCAGCTCGGCCTTGCCGGTCTGGTGCACGGCGGTCAGCGGGGACTCGTCCTCGTCGGCGGCGATGCCCACGGTGGACCGCACGGCGCCGGTGGCCTGGTCGGCGGCCTTGTCGGCGGGGATCTGCGGGGTGAGGCTCGGCAGGGCGAGGGTCGCACCGGTGGCCTTGTCCACCGAGGTGGTCGCGCCGTCGGCCTTCTGGTGCACCACGAGGTCGCCGCCCAGGACCGGGAGGCCGGCGAAGGTGCGCTCGTAGCGCAGGTGGCGGGTGCCGTCGGCGTCCACCACCGCGTCCTTGGCCACCAGTTGCTCCTGGCCGCCCAGGGCCAGGGCGTGCGCGACCTTGCCGGCCTGGCCGTTGGCCAGGGCGATCAGGTCGGCGCGCTGCTGCCCGGCCTGGGAGTGCGGGGCGGGGTCCGCGATGGCGGCGGTGCCCGCCTGGACGACACCGGTGAGCAGGGCGGTGGCGGAGAGTACGGCGACTGCGGCGAGCTTTCGCTTCACGAACGAGTCCTTCCGGGAAACCGCGAGCAGGCGCGGTCGCGCCGCGTCCCGGGGGCCGGGATCGGCACCTGCGGGGCGGAACGGGCGCTGACGTGCAGGTCCCGTCCGGTCGGAGCGGCTTCGCCACCGGTGGGTGGGGGTTGGTGGCTGCCGAACGGGGTTGGCCGAAAGCATGACAATCAAGCAATTCAAATGACAGGTCTTGCTCATGGATTGGCCAAGTCCCGCCAGGGTGAGGAATTGTGAACGGGCGGACAAAAGGGATGAATCGCCCGAACGTGCGATGGGTTACCGCCCGAACCGAGGCCTGCTGGTGCGGCGGCCGGCCGCTCCGGGGCCAACCCCGTTGCGGCGGGCGCCCGTTGCCGCGCGTTCACACCGACGCAATGTCCTGGTATGGACCTGGCCGTCCGATTGGCGGGTTCCCGCCACGTGTTGCGCTTGTCCACCATCAGGACGACTGGTAGCACGCGTCCCTTCCGCCGGTACGGTAAGGAGGTGGCCAAGCCCCTCGCTCTCGACTTCGACCCGATCGCCCGCGCCGACGAGCTGTGGACCCGCCGTTGGGGCGCAGTCCCCTCGATGGCGGCGATCACCTCGGTCATGCGCGCCCACCAGATCCTGCTCTCCCGGGTGGACGCGGTGCTCAAGCCGTACGGGCTGACCTTCGCCCGCTACGAGGCGCTGGTGCTGCTGACCTTCAGCCGCACCGGCGAGCTCTCGCTCTCCAAGATCGGCGAGCGGCTCATGGTCCACCCGACCAGCGTCACCAACACCGTCGACCGCCTGGAGCGGGCCGGTCTGGTCGCCCGCCGCCCCAACCCGCTGGACGGCCGCGGCGTGCTGGCCGCGATCACCGGGCGCGGCCGCGAGGTGGTCGAGGAGGCGACCCGGGAGCTGATGGCGATGGAGTTCGGGCTGGAGGAGTACGACGCCGACCAGTGCCGCCAGGTGTTCGACCTGCTCCGGCCGCTGCGGGTGGCCGCCGGGGACTTCACCGAGTAGCCGGAGCGGCCGGAACTCCGGACGACCGGGCCGCCGGACGGCGGAGGGGGCTGCGAGGGGGAGGGCGTGAAGGCGGCTACCCTCGTGTGAGCGGTGCGCGGATCCGGGCGTACCGGCCGATACTGCCGAGCGAGGCGAGGAAGATCATGAAGGCGACCCCCCTGCTGGGCTGGTACCGGGCCCTGGCGATCGCGACCGGTGTGGCACTGCTGGTGTTCTGCGGCTTCATGGTCGCGAAGTACGGCTTCGACGCCGCCCAGGACGTGACCACCTACGTCGCGATGCTGCACGGCTACCTCTACATCGGGTACTTCGTGGTGACCTTCATGCTCGGGCAGAAGCTCAAGTGGCCGATGGGCCGGCTGGTGCTCACCCTGGCGGCGGGCTGCATCCCCTTCCTCTCCTTCGTCTTCGAGCGCAAGGTGGCCCGCGAGGCCGCCGAGAAGCTCCCGGCGGGCGGCGGCGCCCGCCAGCCGGCCGGGGTCTGAGCCCCGCCGTCCGCGCCTTCCGAGAGCGCCCCTCCCCGCACGGGGAGGGGCGCTCTCGGCGTTCGCGCCGGCGTCCGCCGACCCGCGCCGAGGGCGCGTCCCGACGAGTGGCCCGGGCGGTGATCGCCGGGCGTCCGCCGGTGATTCCCGCAAGTGCCGCGCGGCATCCGTCGACAACTGCTAGGACGTCCGAGTAAATTGTTAGGACGTCCTACTAGCTGTGCCGCCCCGTCGCCGTGGCGGCCGTACGGAGCGGAGTTCGGGGTCATGGACGCCGAGGAGATCGAGCGCGGCCGGCAGCGCTGGCAGCAGCGCTACGACAAGGCCCGCAAGCGCGACGCGGACTTCACCACCCTCTCCGGCGACGAGGTCGAGCCGGTCTACGGCCCGCCCGCCGGGCAGGCCTACGAGGGGTTCGAGCGGATCGGCTGGCCGGGTGAGTACCCGTACACCCGCGGCCTGCACCCGACCGGCTACCGGGGCCGCAACTGGACCATCCGCCAGTTCGCCGGCTTCGGCAACGCCCAGCAGACCAACGAGCGCTACCGGATGATCCTGGACTCGGGCGGCGGCGGCCTCTCGGTCGCCTTCGACATGCCGACCCTGATGGGCTACGACTCGGACGACGCCAAGTCGCTCGGCGAGGTCGGCCACTGCGGCGTGGCCATCGACTCGGCCGCCGACATGGAGGTGCTGTTCAAGGGCATCCCGCTCGGCGAGGTCACCACCTCGATGACGATCAGCGGCCCGGCCGTGCCGGTCTTCTGCATGTACCTGGTCGCCGCCGAGCGCCAGGGCGTGGACCCGGCCGTGCTCAACGGCACCCTGCAGACGGACATCTTCAAGGAGTACATCGCGCAGAAGGAGTGGCTCTTCGCCCCCGAGCCGCACCTGCGCCTGATCGGCGACCTGATGGCCTACTGCGCCGAGGGCATCCCCGCGTACAAGCCGCTGTCGGTCTCCGGCTACCACATCCGCGAGGCCGGGGCGACGGCCGCGCAGGAGCTGGCGTACACCCTCGCGGACGGCTTCGGCTACGTCGAGCTGGGCCTGTCCCGCGGCCTGGACGTGGACGTCTTCGCGCCCGGCCTGTCCTTCTTCTTCGACGCGCACCTGGACTTCTTCGAGGAGATCGCCAAGTTCCGCGCCGCGCGCCGGATCTGGGCCCGCTGGATGCGAGACCGCTTCGGCGCCAAGACCGACAAGGCGCAGTGGCTGCGCTTCCACACCCAGACGGCCGGCGTCTCGCTGACCGCCCAGCAGCCGTACAACAACGTGGTCCGCACCGCCGTCGAGGCGCTGGCCGCGGTGCTCGGCGGCACCAACTCGCTGCACACCAACGCCCTGGACGAGACCCTGGCGCTGCCCTCGGAGCAGGCCGCCGAGATCGCCCTGCGCACCCAGCAGGTGCTGATGGAGGAGACCGGCGTCGCCAACGTCGCCGACCCGCTGGGCGGTTCCTGGTACGTCGAGGCGCTGACCGACCGGATCGAGCAGCAGGCCGAGGCGATCTTCCAGCGGATCCTGGACAAGGGCCGCGAGGACCACGAGATCGGCCCGATCACCTCCGGCATCCTGCGCGGCATCGAGGAGGGCTGGTTCACCGGGGAGATCGCCGAGGCGGCCTTCCAGTACCAGCAGTCGGTGGAGAAGGGCGACAAGCGCGTGGTCGGCGTCAACTGCCACCCCCGCAGCGTCACCCCTGAGCTGGAGATCCTGCGGGTCAGCCACGAGGTCGAGCGTGAGCAGGTCCGGGTGCTGCGGGAGCGCAAGGAGGCCCGGGACGAGGCGGCCGTCCGGGCCGGGCTGGACGCCATGCTGGCGGCGGCGCGCTCGGGCGCGTCGATGATCCCGCCGATGCTGGACGCGGTGCGCGCCGAGGCGACGCTGGGCGAGATCTGCAACGCGCTGCGCGAGGAGTGGGGGACGTACCGGGAGAACGCGGCGTTCTGAGGCCGTGACCTGGGCGGGGCCGCCGTACGGAATCCCGTACGGCGGCCCCGCCGTGTCCGGACGCCCTGGACGCCGCCCTGCACGGCGCGGCGCCGCGTCCGACGCCGCCCCGGAGGCCGGGCTCGGCGGCTTCCAGGGCGGTGTCCTCAGCCGGTGAGGAAGGGGCCGAGCAGCAGGTCGGTGAAGCGGCGGGTCCACTCCGGGGTGATCGGCTCGCCGCTGACCAGGACGCGGTGTTCGACGGTGCCGGCGATGGTGTCGAAGATGATGTCGACCTCCTCGTCGGCCGCCGCGGCGTCGCCGTCCGCCTCCAGTTCGCCGCGGGCCTGGGCGGCCGCCCGGCCCTGGCGGACCAGCCGCTTCTGCGGGTCCACGATGGACTCGCGGATCCGGCGCCGCAGTTGCCGGTCGCGGGTGCCCTCGGCGAACAGCGCGAGCAGCGCGGCCTGGGTCTCCGGGCGGGCCAGCAGGTCGGCGAACTGGGCCACCACGGCCTCGATGTCGGCCCGCAGGCTGCCGAGGTCGGGCATCACCAGCTCGTCGAAGAGGCTGGCGACGGCGTCCACCACGAGCTCGTTCTTGGACGGCCAGCGGCGGTAGAGGGTGGTCTTGGCGACCCCGGCGCGGCTCGCCACGTGGCCCATGGTCAGTCCGCCCCAGCCGAGTTCGGCCAGCGTCTCGCGGGTGGCGTCGAGGATGGCGCGGTCGGCGGCGGCGCTGCGCGGGCGGCCCTTGGCGCGGACGGTGCCGGCGGGCTCCGGGGCCGCGCCGACCGGGTCGGGGCACGCCCGGCCCGTGCTCTGCGTGCTCTCCGGGCTGTCCGGGCTCGCTGGGGGCTGGGCGGCCGGCACCGGGCCTCCTTGCGCTTTACTGGTAAGTAACTTGGGCGGGGCTGGTAACGGTAGCGACTGTTCGCCCGTTCGGGCAGCGGGGCACCCCGGGAAAGTGGGGCAGGTCACGTCGCCGAACCGCCGGTGGGGCTTGCGGGCGGGGCACCGGCTCCAGTTACGCTACGACTCGTAGCGAAAGCAGTGACAACCAGGCGCCGCATCCCGTGGGACGGGGCGGCGCGGGCGCGGGTGGGGATCCGCGCCGAACGGTCCAGGCTACCGGGGGAGGGGCATCGCGCCCGGGAACCCGCGCCGCGCGGCCCGCGCGGGGCGACTTTCCGGAGGTTGGTGCCCGCGAGCAGCGCGGACGGGGGAGGATGGTGCCATGCAGCCACGGAATTCGCGTCTCAACAGCTCCGCCCTCCGCGGTGCGGTCGACCTCGCCGCAGTGAAGGCGGCCGGCGAAGCCGCCCAGAAGGCCGAGCAGGCCAGGGCCGAGCGGGCCCGCCAGGCGGCCACCGCCGAATCGGACGGGTCTGCCGTCGCCCAGCCCGGCTATCAGCTCGTCATCGACGTCACCGAGGACACCTTCGAGGCCGAGGTCGTCCAGCGCTCCACCGAGGTGCCGGTCGTCATCGACTTCTGGGCCGAGTGGTGCGGGCCCTGCAAGCAGCTGAGCCCGGTCCTGGAGGGCCTGGCCGAGGAGTACGCCGGCCGCTTCGTGCTCGCCAAGATCGACGTGGACGCCAACCCGTTGATCTCCCAGCAGTTCGGCATCCAGGGCATCCCGGCCGTGATGGCCGTGGTGGCCGGCCAGCTGGTGCCGCTGTTCCAGGGGGCGGAGAGCGCCGCCAACGTCCGCAAGATCCTGGACCAGCTGATCCTCGTCGCCGAGCAGCGCTTCGGCGTGGTCGGCGGTGCGGGCGCGGGTGTCCCGGGCGAGGCCGAGGCCGCCGCCCCGCAGCGCCCCGAGGACCCGGCGCTGTCCGCCGCGCACGACGCGCTGGACGCCGGCGACCTCGGCGGTGCCATCCGGGCGTACCGGAACGTGCTGGCCGAGCAGCCGGGCAACACCGAGGCCAAGCTGGCCCTGGCCCAGGCCGAGCTGCTGCAGCGGATCGAGGGTCTGGACCTCCAGGCCGTCCGGGCGGCGGCCGCGGCCGACCCGAAGGACGTCGAGGCCCAGCTCAGGGCGGCCGACCTGGACGTGGTCGGCGGTCACGTCGAGGACGCCTTCGGACGCCTGGTGGCCACCGTCGGACGGACGGCCGGCGAGGACCGGGACACCGCCCGGCTGCGCCTGCTGGAGCTGTTCGAGGTCATCGGCCCGGAGGACCCGCGGGTCGTCGCGGCCCGTACGGCGCTGGCGCGCGTGCTGTTCTGAGCCGCCGTCAGGACCGGTTCGGGGCCCGGTTCCGGCCCTGCTCGGACCCGGCTCGGGTCCATCGACTGGCACGGCGGATGACCTGCGGTGTCGCCTGGTGATTTGGCGACAATCCGGTCAACCGGACAGAGGTTTACCAAATCTTGATTTCACCCGCGGGTGGTCACCATGTGTGACCACCCGCGGGTGTTTCGCTTCTGTTTCCGGGGGATTTCGCCCTCACGTTTCCTTCAAGGCGTCACGCACGGTGCAGTCGGCCCGGATTCCATGATCAACGTCACCCGGTGTTGCATTACCCGTCAGTAAGGAACCTCTTGTGCTTCGCCCGGGATTCAAGCACGATCGGCCACGCCCGGTCCCGGGCTCCACCACCCCGACCCCGGTCGGCCACGCGGAGCGCGGGATCCCCACCGGGTGATCCGCCGGCCCCGGCCGGCGGGAGGGAGGGCAGGGGGGTATCCGCGGTCCCACGGCGGTTCCTGTCCTTCGACCGGCCGCGCGGCCCTGCGCGGTCGCTGGTTGTCGCTCGGGGGTGATCGCCGATGTCGTCGGTCCTGCCCGCCGCCCCGCAAGGTCGGCCGGTGCTTGGACGGGAGGCCCGCCGTGTGCAGGCCGTTCCCGCGTCCGACGACGCCCAAGGCGCTCTCCGCTACCGAGGACGTAGCTCTCTCCCATCCCAGGCCCCCACCGGCGCGGGACGCGCCGCCGGGGAGCCGGAGATGTACGTCCTAGAAGGAGGACTCGCATGTCCAGGACCTACGGCAAGACCCGCTGGAAGCGCTTCGCCCTGGTGATGGTGCCGAGCGTCGCGGCCACCGCGATGGTCGGCGTCTCCATCGCCAACAGCGCGCTCGCCGCCTCGTTCAGCATTTCCGGCCAGCAGTTCAAGGTGAAGGCCACGCACCTGGAGGGCACGAACTTCTCGCAGTTCGGCACCGTCGACATCGAGGCCAACGGCGCGCCGCACCCGGTCGCCGTGTCGGCGTTCGACTCCGCCGACATCACCAACATGTGCCAGTCCGTGGTCACCGACCTGACCGGGTTCGGCCTGGGCAAGATCACCCTCCAGCTGAACGCCGGCGGCAACGGCAAGCCCGTGCACGCCGACAACCTGCTGATCGACATGGAGGAACTGAAGGCCGACGCGACCTTCAACCAGATCAACATCGGCCAGGACGCCTCCACCCTCCCCGGCACGGCCACCCAGGGCTGGACGCCCCACCCGGGTGTCTCCGCCGCGGGCGGCGGCAAGGGCCTGCCGACCGGTGCCACCGGTTTCGCCCAGGCCGCCAAGTCGGCCTCGCTGGACAACGTCGAGCAGACCGCCCGCGCCACCTCGGCCGGGAAGTTCGTGCTCAACGGTCTGAGCCTGTCGCTCAAGCGCGGCGACGGCCCGGGCAACGAGTGCTACTGAGCCCTGCCTGAGGGCGTGCCGGCGGGTACGTCCGACAGCCGGGTCTTTCGCGGGCCGGGGACGGCGGATGCCGTCGTTCCCGGTCCGGCGCCAGTCGTTTTCCCCTCGTAGCGATGCCGAGGAGCTGCACCATGTCCAGCGCAACGGTCGAAACCCGGACCGGCCGCCAGAATCCGTTCGGATCGTTCTGGCGGGGCTTCCGCACGTTCCGTCGCACCAGGCCCTTCTGGGGCGGCCTGCTGGCCATGCTCGCCGGCGTCCCGATCCTCTACTTCCCCTACGCGCACCTGGCGCTCGGCAGCGTGACGATCGCGATGTCGACCACGGCGGGTGCCGGTTCGCTGCTCATCGGCGTCCTGCTGATCGCCCTCGGCATCGCCGGCTGGTTCCAGCAGGCCGTCCGGGTCTTCGCGGGCATCGCGACCATCCTGCTGACGCTGGTCTCGATCCCGATGTCCAACCTGGCCGGGTTCGGCCTCGCCCTGCTGCCCGGTCTGATCGGCGGCGGGCTGCTGGTCTCCTGGGCGCCGCTGCCCGAGCCGTCGGCGGAGCCGGCGGGCACGCCCGCGGCCGACAGCGCGCGCCGGCGCTGGGCCAGGGGCGCCGTGGACACCCCGGTCGCGGCCGTCGCGGACACCGCCGCCGTCGCGGACTCCGCGGCCGTGGCGGCCCGGAGCGCCGCCACCGCCCCGGAGGACGCCGCCGAGCTGCCCGCCCGGGGCGCGCCGCCGCGACCGGAGGCCGGAGCCGTCCTCCCGAAGCAGACCGGCGCCGTGGACCAGGAGGAGGCACGGTGACCGGGCCGGCCGAGCAAGCCGACGGTACGTCCGTTCCCGCGCAGCGCTCCGGCCGGCACGCGGCCCCGCGCACGCCCGTACGGGTCCGGCTGAGAGGCCGGGCCCTGGCGATGGCGGCGGTGCCGACCGCGCTGTTGATGGCCGCCGCCTACACGCCCAACCCGGCGGTCGCCGAGTCCACGGCGGGCAAGCCCTGCGGCACCGCACCGGCCGTGGTGCCGGACGTCGCACCGGTCGAGACGCCGGTGCCCAGGAGCGAGCTGCCCGAGCCGCCGCCGGGCCCGTCCGGCGCGCCGGGCCAGGCCCCGACCGCGGCGCCCTCGGCCGGAGCGTCGACCGACCCGGCCTCGGTGCCGGCCCCGGCGCCGACCGCCGCTCCCGACCGGCAGCCGGCCTCGCCGGTCGAGCCCCCGGCCGCCGGTGCGGCCACTCCGTCCGCCGCCCGCTCCGCCGCCACCGGCGGCGGGTCCGCGTCGGGCACGGTCCGGCAGGGCGCCGGCAGCGGCACGGTGGAGAAGGCCGGGCTGATCGACGACCTCGTCGGCGGCCTCGACCGGCTGCTCGACCCGAAGGGCTCCCCGAGCCCGAGCGGGGCCCCCGCCACCACCCCCGCCCCGCCGGCGGGCCCGGCCGCGCCGACCACCCCGGCCGCGCAGGCTCCTGCGCCGTCCGCCCCGTCGCAGGCCCCGGCCGCCGCGCCGCGGGCCGAGCCGTCCGGGACCCGGCCCGCCACCGGCGAGCCCTCGCCCGCGGCCACGCCGGGCGGCCGGGCGAGCACCAGGCCGGCGCCGTCCACGACCCCGTCCGCGACGCCGTCCTCGCACGCCTCGGCGACGCCCTCCTCGGGCGCCTCCGGCAGCCCGTCCGCCACGCCCACCGAGAACCCCGACTGCGATGTGGACGTCCGGGGCCTGACCGCCGGCGCGCCCGCCCCCGGGCACGTCGTCCCGGAGCAGAACTGGACCCTGAAGACCAGCCGGCTCGCCCTGCACGGCGCGGCCTTCCACGGCGTCTACGACGTGAGGACCCCGACCGGCAGCAAGCGCGTCCTGAAGTTCGTGGTCGACAGCGTCGACATCGACAACCTCGACATGTCGACCCTGCAGGGCAACGGGGTGACCTTCCACGTCCAGGGCGCCCCGGGCTCCACCTCGACGATGCGCGGCGGCGCGGTCACCATGTACGTGGAGCGGCTGTCCGGTCACCTCTCCAAGGTGCTCGGCCTGCCGATCCCGATCGACCTGGGCGAGATCACCCTCACTCCGGACACCCTGCCGCGCTGGCTGTACGACCTGATCGGCTCCATCCCGATCCCGCTGGACCTGGAGCTGACCGGCGTCACCGCCAAGCAGGCCGGCCAGTTCGGCGGCACCCTGCACATCCCGGGGATGCACCTGTTCAACGACGACGCCCCCTACAGCAACGAGTAGCGGGTGACGTACGACGCCCGTGGGGCGGCCCTCCCGGAGGAGGACCGCCCCACGGGCGTTCGGGCCTGACGGGTGCTCACTAGCTCCGGGTGCCCAGGTGGTGCACCTGCACCATGTTGGTGGTGCCGGGGATGCCGACCGGGACACCGGCGGTGACGATGACGGTCTCGCCCTCGCCGAGCCGGCCCATCCGCAGCAGCTCCCGGTCGACCTGCGCGACCATCGCGTCGGTGGTGGCCACCTGCTCGGTCACGTAGGCCTCGACGCCCCAGCTCAGCGAGAGCTGGTTGCGGGTGGCGGTGTCCGGGGTGAAGGCGATCACCGGGATCGGCGAGCGGTAGCGGGACAGCCGGCGGGCGGTGTCACCGGACTTGGTGAAGGCGACCAGGGCCTTGCCGTCCAGGAAGTCGCCCAGCTCGCACGCGGCGCGGGCGACCGAGCCGCCCTGGGTGCGCGGCTTGCGGCCCGGGTTGAGCGGCTGGAGGCCCTGGGCGAGCAGCTCCCCCTCGGCCGTCTCGCAGATCCGGGCCATGGTGCGGACGGTCTCGACCGGGTACTTGCCGACGCTCGACTCGGCGGACAGCATGACCGCGTCGGCGCCGTCCAGGATGGCGTTGGCGACGTCGGAGACCTCGGCGCGGGTCGGGCGCGAGGCGTGGATCATCGACTCCATCATCTGGGTGGCGACGATGACCGGCTTGGCGTTGCGGCGGGCCAGGGTGACCAGCTGCTTCTGGACCAGCGGCACCCGCTCCAGCGGGTACTCCACGGCCAGGTCGCCGCGGGCGACCATGATGGCGTCGAAGGCGAGGACGATCTCCTCCATGGCCTCGACGGCCTGCGGCTTCTCGATCTTGGCGATGACCGGCACGCGGATGCCGACCTCGTCCATGACCTCGTGGACGTCCTTGATGTCGTCCGCGTTGCGGACGAAGGACAGGGCGATCATGTCGACGCCCAGGCGCAGCGCGAAGCGCAGGTCGTCCTTGTCCTTCTCGGACAGGGCGGGCACGTTCACGGCCGCGCCGGGCAGGTTGATGCCCTTGTTGTTCGAGAGCACGCCGCCCTCGACCACCACGGTCCTCACCCGCGGGCCGTCGACGCTGACGACCTCCAGGGCGATGACGCCGTCGTTGATCAGGATCGGGTCGCCGGGCTTCACGTCGCCGGGCAGGCCCTTGTAGGTGGTGCCGCAGATGTGCTGGTCACCGGGGACGTCCTCGGTGGTGATGGTGAACTCGTCGCCGTTGTCGACGGTCACCGGGCCGTTGGCGAAGGTCGCCAGACGGATCTTGGGACCCTGGAGGTCGGCCAGGACGCCGATGGCCTTGCCGGTGTCCTCCGAGACCTGGCGGACCTTGCGGTACCGCTCCTCGTGGTCCGCGTGGTTGCCGTGGCTCATGTTCAGTCGGGCGACGTTCATGCCCGCCTCGACGATGGCCTTCAGCTGTTCGTAGGAGTCCGTCGCCGGACCCAGGGTGCAGACAATTTTCGCTCGGCGCATATGGATCAGTCTATCCGTTCGTGTTATAGGTGCATTCGGCACGCACCGGGAGGAATCGCCGACGAAAAATTCCGAGGAGTGAGACGGATCCGTGTCAGTCCTCGGACTCCCGGCGTTCCCGGTGCACCAGCGCGAAGGCCTGTCGGGCGATCTCCAGCTCCTCGTCGGTGGGCACCACGGCGACCTTCACCCGGGCGTACTCGGGCGAGATGATCCGCGCCTCGCCGGACCGCACCGAGTTCAGTTCCGGGTCGACGGCGATGCCCAGTTCCTCCAGTCCCGCGGTGGCCGCCGCGCGCACCGGCGCCGCGTTCTCCCCGACGCCGGCGGTGAACGCGATCGCGTCCACCCGGCCGAGCACCGCGTAGTAGCCGCCGATGTACTTGCGCAGCCGGTGGACGTACGCGTCGAACGCCAGCTTCGCGTCCTCGTCCCCCTCGTCGGCCCGGCGCATGATCCCGCGCATGTCGTTCTCGCCGCACAGTCCGCGCAGGCCGCTGCGGCGGTTGAGCAGGTCGTCGATCTCGTCCACGGACAGCCCGCCGACCCGGTGCAGGTGGAACACCACGCCGGCGTCGATGTCCCCCGAGCGGGTGCCCATGACCAGGCCCTCCAGCGGGGTCAGGCCCATCGAGGTGTCCAGGCAGCGGCCGCCGCCGACGGCCGAGGCGGAGGCGCCGTTGCCCAGGTGCAGCACGATCACGTTGACCTCGGCCGGGTCCTTGCCGAGCAGCCGGGCGGTGGCCCGCGAGACGTACTGGTGCGAGGTGCCGTGGAACCCGTAGCGGCGCACCCGGTGCTCGTCGGCGACGGCCCGGTCGATCGCGTACCGGGCCGAGTACTCGGGCATCGAGGCGTGGAAGGCGGTGTCGAAGACGGCCACCTGGGGGAGGTCGGGGCGCAGCGCGCGGGCCACCTCGATGCCGGTGATGTTGGCCGGGTTGTGCAGCGGGGCGACGGGGATCAGCCGGCGGATCTCCTTGACCACGTCGTCGGTGATCACGGTCGGCTCGGTGAACCGCAGCCCGCCGTGCACCACTCGGTGGCCGATCGCGGCCAGCTCGGGGGAGTCCAGCCCGAGGCCGTCGGCGGCCAGCTCCTCGGCGACGGCCTTGAGCGCGGAGGCGTGGTCCGGGAAGGCCTGGAGGGTCTCGCGCGGGCCGCCGGTGCGCGGGGTGTGCACCAGGCGCCCGCCGGCCTCGCCGATCCGCTCGACCAGCCCGGCGGCGAGCTTGGCCCCGTCCAGCATGTCGATCAGCTGGTACTTCACCGACGAGGAGCCGGCGTTCAGGACCAGGACGCGGGTTCCGTCGCTCATGCGGTGGCCTCCTTGTGGTCCTGCGACTGGATCGCGGTGATCGCGACGGTGTTGACGATGTCCTGCACCAGCGCCCCGCGGGAGAGGTCGTTGACGGGCTTGCGCAGCCCCTGGAGCACCGGGCCGACCGCGACGGCCCCGGCCGAGCGCTGGACCGCCTTGTAGGTGTTGTTGCCGGTGTTGAGGTCCGGGAAGATCAGCACGGTGGCCCGCCCGGCCACCGGGGAGCCCGGCAGCTTGGTGGCCGCGACGCGGGCGTCCACCGCCGCGTCGTACTGGATCGGCCCCTCGACCAGGATGTCCGGCCGCAGCTCGCGGACCAGCTCGGTGGCCTTGCGGACCTTGTCGACGTCCGCGCCGGAGCCGGAGGTGCCGGTCGAGTACGAGAGCATCGCGACCCGCGGCTCCACCCCGAACTGGGCGGCGGTGGCGGCCGCCTGGATGGCGATGTCGGCCAGCTGCTGGGCGTCCGGGTCGGGGTTGACGGCGCAGTCGCCGTACACCAGCACCTTGTCGGCCAGGCACATGAAGAAGACCGAGGAGACGATCGACGCGCCCGGCGAGGTCTTGATCACCTCGAAGGCGGGCCGGATGGTGGCGGCGGTGGAGTGCACCGCGCCGGAGACCATGCCGTCCGCGATGCCCTCCTGGACCATCAGGGTGCCGAAGTACGAGACGTCGGTGACGACGTCCAGGGCCAGTTCGACGGTCATCCCCTTGTGGGCGCGCAGCTTCGCGTACAGCTCGGCGAACTGGCGGCGCAGCGGGCTGGTGGCCGGGTCGACGATCCGCACCTGGGCGCGGTCGGCGGCCGGGTCCTCCTGCGGCAGTTCGATGCTCAGGCTCGCGGCCTTGCGGCGCACCGCGTCCACGTCGCCGAGCAGGGTGAGGTCGCAGATGTTGCGGCGCAGCAGGATCTCGGCCGCGCGCAGGACCCGCTCCTCGGTGCCCTCGGGCAGGACGACGTGCCGGCGGGTGCCCCGGGCGCGTTCCAGCAGCTCGTGCTCGAACATCATCGGGGTGACCCGCTCGGACCGGCGGACCTCGATCAGGTTGGTCAACTCGGCCGTGTCGACGTGCAGTTCGAACAGGCCGAGGGCGATCTCGGCCTTCCGGGGGCTGGCCGAGGTGAGCTTGCCCTCCAGGTGGGTCAGATGGGCGGCGGTGGGCCAGCTGCCCTCCGGGACGACCGCGACCGGGGTGCCGGGGGCGAGCCGGGCGGCCAGCGCCATCACGTTGGGGCCCGGGTGCTGGCCGAGCGTCAGCAGCACGCCGGCGATCGGCGGGGCGCCGGCGGCGTGCGCGGCCAGTGAGCCGATCACCAGGTCGGCGCGGTCCCCTGGGGTGACCACCAGGGCGCCCTCGGTCAGCGCGTCCAGGAAGGTGGGCAGCATGGCGCCGCCGAAGACGTAGCCGCGCACGTCCCGGGCGAGCCCGGCGGCGTCCCCGAGCAGCACCTCGGCGCCGGTCGCCTCGACCAGTTGCGCGACGGTGGGCGCGGCCAGGGCCGGCTCCTCCGGGATGACGTAGGCGGGGATCGGAAGCTTCTCGGTGAGGGTGCGCTGGATCCGCTGCTTGGCGCCGGGGGCGACCCGGTTGGCGACCATCGCCAGGGTCTGGCAGCCGAGGTCGGTGTACGCGCGGTGGGCGTTGCGCACCTCGGCGATCACGGTCTCGGCGTCCTCGCCGTGCCCGCCGACCACCGGCAGCACGGCGGCGCCGAACTCGTTGGCCAGGCGGGCGTTGAAGGCCAGCTCGTCCGGGATGCTGGTGTCGGCGAAGTCGGTGCCGAGCACCAGCACGGCCTGGCAGTGCCGCTCCATCGCGTGGAAGCGGTCGACCAGGGCGGAGACCAGCTCGTCCTGCCCCTGGGCGGCCTGGAGCGCGGCGGCCTCCTCGTAGGTGAGGCCGTACAGCTCGGTGCCCGGCAGGTCGATCCGGTAGCGGCCGCGCAGCAGCTCGACCACGTGGTCGGTGCCCGGTTGCCCGGGGTCGGTGGCGTGCACCAGGGGGCGGAACACCCCGACCCGGTCCACTTGGCGGGTGAGCAGTTCCATGACCCCGAGTTCGACCGCCTGCCGGCCGTCCCCCCGGTCGATGCCGGTCACGTACACGCTGCGCGCCACGTGGGTGTCTCCGTCCCGTCGTCTCGGAAAGTGGTCATATCGACCATACCTTCGCACCCCGAACGGCCGTCCGCGAGCAGAGCGGCGGGGTTCGGGCAAGGGGCGGAGGTCCCGCCCGGGTGCCCGGCGGCGCGGGCACCCGGGAAGGGTTCAGCGTGCCGGGCGGAGCCAGACGGTGGCGAGCGGGGGGAGGACCAGTTCGGCGGACCGCGGCTGGCCGTCCCACTCCACCGGCTCGGCCTTGACCGGGTGGGAGTTGCCGACGCCGCTGCCGCCGTACTCCTCGGCGTCGGTGTTCAGCGCCTCCTCCCACAGCTGCTCGCGGCCCGCCAGCCGGGGCAGGCCGACCCGGTGGCCGTGCCGGACGACCGGCGAGAAGTTGCAGACCGCGACCAGCGGCGAGCCGTCGGCCGCGTACCGGACGAAGGAGAGCAGGTTGTCCTCGGCGGCGCCGCCGTCGAGCCAGCGGAAGCCGTCCGGGACGGTGTCCAGCTCCCACAGTGCCGGGGTGTCGAGGTAGCAGCGGTTGAGGTCGCGGACGAGGCGGCGCACCCCGAGGTGGTCCGCGTGGGCCGGCCACTGCTCGTCGAGCACCCACCACTGCGGGCCCTGCTCGTGGTCCCACTCCGCGCCCTGGGCGAACTCCTGCCCCATGAACAGCAGTTGCTTGCCGGGGTGGGACCACATGAAGCCCAGGTAGGCGCGGTGGTTGGCGCGCTGCTGCCACCAGTCGCCGGGCATCTTGGAGACCAGCGCCTGCTTGCCGTGCACCACCTCGTCGTGCGAGATCGGCAGGACGTAGTTCTCCGAGTAGGCGTACACCATCGAGAAGGTGATCTCGTTGTGGTGGTACTTGCGGTGCACCGGCTCCTTGGACATGTAGACCAGCGAGTCGTGCATCCAGCCCATGTTCCACTTCAGTCCGAAGCCGAGGCCGCCGGCGTCGGTGGGGCGGGTGACGCCGTCCCAGGCGGTGGACTCCTCGGCGATGGTGATCACGCCCGGGCAGCGCCGGTAGACGGTGGCGTTCATCTCCTGGAGGAAGGCGGCCGCGTCCAGGTTCTCCCGGCCGCCGTGCCGGTTGGGCGTCCAGTCGCCGCCCTCGCGGGAGTAGTCCAGGTAGAGCATCGAGGCGACGGCGTCCACCCGCAGGCCGTCGATGTGGAACTCCTCGCACCAGTAGACCGCGTTGGCGACGAGGAAGTTGCGCACCTCCTTGCGGCCGTAGTCGAACTCCAGCGTCCCCCAGTCCGGGTGCTCGGCGCGCAGCGGGTCGGCGGGCTCGTACAGCGGCTCGCCGTCGAAGCGGGCGAGCGCGAAGTCGTCCTTGGGGAAGTGCGCGGGCACCCAGTCGACGATCACGCCGATGCCGTGCCGGTGCAGGGTGTCCACCAGGTGGCGGAAGTCGTCGGGGCCGCCGAGCCGGGCGGTGGGGGCGTAGTAGCCGGACACCTGGTAGCCCCAGGAGCCGCCGAAGGGGTGCTCCATCACCGGCATGAACTCCACGTGGGTGAAGTTCAACTCCTTGAGGTAGCCGGGGAGTTCCTCGGCGATGGCGCGGTAGGTGGTGAGCTCCGGGCGCCAGGACGGCAGGTGCAGCTCGTACACCGACATCGGCGCCCGGTGGTGCGCGGCGCGGGCCCGGCGGCCCATCCACTCGCCGTCCTGCCAGGCGTAGTCGGAGGAGGTGACCACCGAGGCGGTGCCGGGCGGGCACTGGGCGGCCCGGGCCAGCGGGTCGGCCTTGTCCAGCACCCAGCCCTGCCGGGTGTGCACCTCGTACTTGTAGGTGGCGCCCTCGGCCAGGCCGGGGACGAACAGCTCCCAGATCCCGGAGGAGCCGAGCGAGCGCATCGGGTGCCCGGTGCCGTCCCAGTGGTTGAAGCCGCCGATCAGCCGCACCCCGACGGCGTTCGGCGCCCAGACCGCGAAGGCGGTGCCCGTCACCCCGTCGACGGTGCGCACGTGCGAGCCGAGCGCCCGCCACAGCTGCTCGTGCCGGCCCTCGGAGATCAGGTGCAGGTCGAGCTCGCCGAGGGTGGGCGGGGTGCGGTAGCCGTCGTGCTGGCGCTGCGGCTCGCCGCCGGGGTACGTCACCAGCAGGGTGTATTCGGGCGGTTCCCCGCCGGCCACCAGCCCGGTGAACAACCCGCCCTGCTGGTGGGTGAGTTCGGCTGGTCCGTGGGTGGTCTCGACGACCACCCGCTCGGCGAACGGGCGCAGCACCCGGATCGCCGTGCCGCCGTGCACCGGGTGGGCGCCGAGCAGTGCGTGCGGGTCGTGGTGCTGCCCGCCCACCAGCCGGTCGACCTCGGCCGGTGGCAGCGGTGCCTCGGGCAGCCGCAGCGTCCCGGTGGGGGCGGGGTGTTCGGCGCCCAGGGGCGGCCGGGCCGCGGGCGGGTCGGCGGGCGGGTCGGCGGGCTGGACGGCGGGCGGGGGCTCCGAGCCGATGCCGGCGCCCCCCTCCTCGGCCGCCCGGTGCGCCGTGTGCTCGTGGCCGGCGCGTCCTTCGGCCGCCCGCCCTTCGGCTGGGAGCGGTCCGGCCAGGAAGGTGGCCGGTACGGGGCGGGTGGGGCGGCCGGTCGGGTCGATCGGCGTCACGGCGGGGTCCTCCTGCGACGGGGGTGGGCGAACTCCTGCGGGCGGGACAGGTAGCGGGGGTCAGACGGACAGGGCGAGCCGGCTGATCGCGGCCAGCGGGATCGGCAGCCAGCTCGGCCGGTGCCGGGCCTCGTACACCACCTCGTACACCGCCTTGTCGATCTCCAGGGCCCGCATCAGCTCCGGCGAGGCGGCCGGGTCGGCGCCGCCGCCGGCGGTGTAGCCGGCGCAGTAGGCGGTGCGGTTGCGCTGGGCCCAGGCGGCGGCCAGGTGGGCCAGTTCGGGGTCGACCGGGCCGCCGGCCAGCAGGTGGGCGGCCGCGTAGTCGAAGGAGCGCAGCATCGCGGCGACGTCGCGCAGCGCGGGCTGCGGTTCGCGGCGCTCGTTGACCGACTTGGCCGGCTCGCCCTCGAAGTCGAGCAGCACCCAGCCGTGCGGGGTGCGCATCGCCTGTCCGAGGTGGAGGTCGCCGTGGATGCGCTGGACCGGCAGGCCGTCCGGGTGGGCGTCGGCGAGCTGCTGGAAGGCGGTGCGCAGCGCGGCCCGGAAGCGCAGCAGCCCGGGGACGGCGGCGACGGCGCTGTCCAGCCGGTCGGCCATCGCGCCGGCCAGCCGGCCGGTCTGGGTGCGGTCGAGCCGGGCGACCGGCATCGAGCGGGCGAGCACCCGGTGCACCTCGGCGGTGGCCCGGCCGAGCCGGTGCGCCTCGATGGCGAAGTTGCCGGGGGAGCGGTCGCCCTTGAGCCGGCCGACCTGGTCGAGGGCGAGTTCCCAGCCGTCCTCGGCGTCCGGCAGGTAGCGCTGCAGCAGCCCGAGGGTGGCGGGTTCGGCGCGTTCCATCCGGCTCTCGAACCAGGCGGCGACCCGGGGGATGCGGGTGGAGCCGGCCCGGGAGAGGGCGAGCGAGAGTTCGAGGTCGGGGTTGGTGCCGGGGTGGATGCGGCGGAACAGCTTGAGGATGTACGAGGTGCCGTAGATGACCGAGCTGTTGGACTGCTCGGCGGTGGAGGCGCGGCCGGGGAGGTTGGCGGGCAGTCCGGAGCCGGGGGTGCGGCGGAAGGACAGCGCGCCGAAGCGGTCGCCGGTGGCCAGGTGTTCGAGCAGCCGCCCGGTGAGTTCCGGGTCGTGCACCGCGTCGTAGAGGGTCGCGCCGTCGTACGGGCCCTGGCTGAGCCGGCCGAGCACGGCGCCGGGCCCGATGTCCCCGATCCCGCCGGAGCGGATGCCGAGCAGCAGCTGGTAGATGTCGCCGTGCGGGGCGCCGGCCGTGGTGGCGTGCTCGACCCGCAGCAGCAGGTGCAGCAGGGCGGGGTCGCCGACCTGTAGCGGGGTGCCGACCACCGGGGTGAGGCCGGTGATGGGGCGCCCCTTGCCGGCGTACCAGCGCTGGGTGGGCAGCCACGCGGCGATCAGCGGCAGGGCCGCCTGGACGAGTTCGCTGACGCCCAGGGCGGTTCTCCGGACTCCGGCACCCCGGGCGCCCGCCGTGGTGGCGGGCCCGGCGGGGGCGTCGTCCTGGAGGTCGGCTTGAGAACGGGAGGTTTCGGACATGGCTCCCTTTCCCCGGAAGCACGCGGACTGCCCGACGGGTCGTGGCCGGGTCCGTCAGTCTTCCGGATTGCGGCGGCGCGGCGGTCGCGGCACGCGAGCACGGCTCGGGTGTCACGCCTTCGTGTGGGTGGCCGTTGGGCTGTTCTCCGTACGCGGTGGTGCAGAGAACTCCGGGGGCGCGGGGGTTTCAACTCGCGCCCCCGGAGGGTCTGGTGGTGCTGTCCGTGCTGGTGTGCGGCGTGCGACGGATCGTTACTTCGACCGCCTGGTCCCGCTCAGGCGCGGGGGCTGCCGGAGCTGGAACCAGTAGAAGCCGTGTCCGGCGAGGGTGAGCAGGTAGGGCCACTCGCCGATCGACGGGAAGCGCACCCCGCCGATCAGCTCGACCGGGTACCGCCCGCCGTACTGCCGCAGGTCCAGCTCGGTCGGCTGCGCGAACCGCGAGAAGTTGTTCACGCACATGACCAGGTCCCCCTCGTGCTCGCGCACGAAGGCCAGCACGGCGGGGTTGCTGGAGGGCAGTTCGGCGTAGCTTCCGAGGCCGAACGCCGGATTGAGCTTGCGGATCTCGATCATGCGACGCGTCCAGTGCAGCAGCGAACTCGAACTGCTCTGCTGCGCTTCGACGTTGGTCACCTGATAGCCGTACACCGGGTCCATGATGGGCGGCAGACTGAGCCTGCCCGGGTCGGCGGAGGAGAAACCCGCGTTGCGGTCCGGGGTCCACTGCATCGGGGTGCGCACGCCGTCCCGGTCGCCGAGCCAGATGTTGTCGCCCATGCCGATCTCGTCGCCGTAGTAGAGCACCGGGGAGCCGGGCAGCGAGAGCAGCAGGGCGGTGAACAGCTCGATCTGGTTGCGGTCGTTCTCCAGCAGCGGGGCGAGCCGGCGGCGGATGCCCACGTTGGCGCGCATCCGCGGGTCCTTGGCGTACTCCGCGTACATGTAGTCGCGCTCCTCGTCGGTGACCATCTCCAGGGTCAGCTCGTCGTGGTTGCGCAGGAAGATGCCCCACTGGCAGCCGCCGGGGATCCGCGGGGTCTTGGCGAGGATCTCCGACACCGGGTAGCGCGACTCCCGGCGCACCGCCATGAAGATCCGCGGCATCACCGGGAAGTGGAACGCCATGTGGCACTCGTCGCCGCCCGAGGCGAAGTCGCCGAAGTAGTCGACGACGTCCTCCGGCCACTGGTTGGCCTCGGCGAGCAGCACGGTGTCCGGGTAGTTGGCGTCGATCTCCTTGCGGACCCGCTGGAGGAACTCGTGGGTCTCCGGCAGGTTCTCGCAGTTGGTGCCCTCGCGGGCGAACAGGTAGGGCACCGCGTCCAGCCGGAAGCCGTCGATGCCGAGGTCGAGCCAGAACCGCAGCCCGGCGATCATCTCGTCCTGGACCCGGGGGTTGTCGTAGTTGAGGTCCGGCTGGTGCGAGAAGAAGCGGTGCCAGAAGTACTGCTTGCGGACCGGGTCGTAGGTCCAGTTGGAGGTCTCGGTGTCGACGAAGATGATCCGGGCGTCCGGGTACTGCTTGTCGTCGTCGGCCCACATGTAGAAGTCGCCGTACGGCCCGTCGGGGTCGGACCGGGAGGCCTGGAACCACGGGTGCTGGTCGCTGGTGTGGTTCATGACGAAGTCGATGACGATGCGCATGCCGCGGGCGTGGGCGGCGTCGACGAACTCCATGAAGTCGGCCAGGTCGCCGAACTCCGGCAGCACCGACGTGTAGTCGGACACGTCGTACCCGCCGTCGCGCAGCGGCGAGGCGAAGAACGGGGGGAGCCAGAGGCAGTCGATCCCGAGCCACTGGAGGTAGTCGAGCTTGGCCGTGAGCCCCTTGAGGTCCCCGACCCCGTCGCCGTTGCTGTCCTGGAAGGACCGCACCAGCACCTCGTAGAAGACCGCACGCTTGAACCACTCGGGGTCGAGCTTCTTCTTCGAGGTCTCGGGGAAGGTGTCGGGGACGGGCTCGTTCACTGTCACGCTGGGTTCCTCCGAACCGTGAGGAGGTGAGCCGGCTCGGCTGAGGGATCGAGCCGGACGTAGTTGTGCCGGCCCCAGGTGTAGACGGCGCCGGTGAGCTCGTCGTGCACCGCGTACGGGCCGTCGCCGTCCAGTACGACGGTGGCCTCCTGGACGTGGTGCGGGTCGAGGTTCACCACGGTGATGACCTGGTCGGTGAGCCCCTCGGGGGTGGTCGCGGTCTTGGAGTAGGCGAGCACCTGGTCGTTGTCGGTGGGGTGGAAGCGCAGGTCGCGCAGCTGCTGGAGGGCGGGGTGGCGGCGGCGCAGCCGGTTCAGCACGGTCAGCAGCGGGGCCAGGGTGTCGGTGCGGTTCCAGTCGCGCGGGCGCAGCTCGTACTTCTCCGAGTGCAGGTACTCCTCGGAGCCCGGGTGGGCCGGCTCGTTCTCGTACAGCTCGTAGCCGGCGTAGACGCCGTAGCTGGGGGAGAGGGTGGCGGCGAGCACCGCGCGGACGGCGAAGGCGGCCCGGCCGCCGTGCTGGAGGTACGCGTGCAGGATGTCCGGGGTGTTGGTGAAGAAGTTGGGCCGCATGTAGGCGGCGGCGTCGCCGCTGAGTTCGGTGAGGTACTCGGTGAGTTCCGGTTTGGTGGTGCGCCAGGTGAAGTACGTGTACGACTGGTGGAATCCGATCTTCGCCAGGGTGTGCATCATCGCGGGGCGGGTGAAGGCCTCCGCCAGGAACACCACGTCCGGGTCGGTCCGGGCGACGTCGGAGAGCACCCTCTCCCAGAACACCACCGGTTTGGTGTGAGGGTTGTCCACCCGGAAGATCCGGATGCCGTGGGACATCCAGAAACGGAGGATCCGGATGGTTTCCTTGACGATTCCATCCATGTCCTGGTCGAAGTTGATCGGATAGATGTCCTGGTACTTCTTCGGCGGATTCTCGGCGTACGCGATGGTGCCGTCCGTGCGGTGGCTGAACCATTCCGGATGCTTGTTCACCCAGGGGTGGTCGGGGGAGCACTGGAGGGCGAAGTCCAGCGCCACCTCCAGGTGCAGCGAGCGCGCCTCGGCGACGAAGTGGTCGAAGTCCTCGATGGTGCCGAGGTCCGGGTGGACGGCGTCGTGGCCGCCCTCGGGGGAGCCGATCGCCCAGGGCGAGCCCACGTCGTGCGGACCGGCCGTCAGGGTGTTGTCCGGGCCCTTGCGGAAGGCTCGGCCGATCGGGTGGACGGGCGGCAGGTAGACCACGTCGAAGCCCATCGCGGCGACGGCCGGCAGCCGCTCGGCGGCGGACCGCAGGTTGCCCGGGCGCGGCGGCTCGACGCCGGCCGGGTCCACCACGGCGCCCTCCGAACGGGGGAAGAACTCGTACCAGGAGCCGAACAGCGCGCGCTCGCGGTCCACCTGGAGCGGCAGCGGGCGGGAGGCGCTGAGCAGCTCGCGCAGCGGGTGGCGGGCCAGCACGTCGAGCACCTCGGGGGCGAGGGCGGCGGCCAGCCGGGACAGCGGCGGCAGGGACGGGTCGCGCAGCACGTCGGCGGCGGCCAGCACGTCGGCCCGGCCCTCCTTCTTGGGCACCCCGGCCGCGGCCTGTTCCAGCAGCCGGGCGCCCTCCTCCAGGACCAGCGCGGTGTCGATCCCGGCGGGCAGCTTCACCGAGGCGGTCCTGCGCCAGGTGGCGAGCGGGTCGCTCCACGCCTCCACCAGGTACGACCAGCGGCCGGGCGCGGTCGGGGTGACGTACGCCCCCCAGCGGTCGGTGCCCTCGGCCAGCTCGCGCATCGGCGTCCACGGCCCGCTGCGCCCGCGGGGGTCGCGCAGCACCACGTTGGCGTTGACGGCGTCGTGGCCCTCGCGGAAGACGGTCGCGGTGACCAGGAAGGTCTCGCCGACGACGGCCTTGGCCGGGCGGCGGCCGGCGTCGACGAGGGGACTGACGTCCAGGACGGGGATGCGGCCGATCACGGTGTCGCTCTCTGTCGTCTTGCGGGCGGAGGGCTTGCGGGCGGCGGCCTTCCGAGCGGGGGCCCCGGTGGCCGGGGCCTTGGCGGGGGCGGCCTCGGCGGCCGTCTTCGGAGCCGTGGCCTTCGGAGCGGCGGTCTTCGGGGCGGTGGCGGTGGTGCGGCGCGTGGTGGTGCGCCTGCGGGGGGCCGCCGCCCGGTCCTCCTCGACCCCGGGGTGCCGGGGTGCCGAAGAGGCTTGGGATTCGGAGGATCCGGCACGGACCGCCTCCGAGGTCCTCGGCGCCGGCATCGCCGGATCTGTCCGAGTGTCAGAATCCATCCGTCCGGCGGATTCCGCGACCGCTGCGTCGAGGCCTTCGGCCAGCGGTGTGGACTGGTCCCGCGTGTCGCCGTGCATGCCAAGCTCCTGCCCGAGATCGGCGGCAGCTCCCCGCGGGCCGGGGGCGGCCCGGGGGAGTACCGGAGGACTGCTGGGTGGGGAGGACGTGCGACCGGAAGCCTGCCCGCGCCGCTGTTCCCGGCAACCTGCCCGGCGCCCGCCGGGCCGCCGGCGGGACGCCCCGGAGCCCGTGTGCGTCCCGGCGCACGCCTGCGCGGGGCACGTCCTGGCCGACCCGGTCCACCCGTGAACGAGCGGGCCGGGGGCGAGGACACGCGTCCGTGCGCGGCGAGCGCCGAATGGGCTAAGAAGGGCGGGAACGGTCAACGCGAAAAGGATTCGGACGTGCTGCTTCGCGGGGGACGCCACCCGTCGTCGCACTCCCCACAGCATCAACGACCTTCGGTCATCCTCGCACCGGGGACAAGGTTTTTGCAGCGGTACGACAGTAGTTTCAGGCCGTCTCCCGGGTGGATGCGCCATCGGAAATGAACCCGTACCGAAGAGTTCACGTATTGGTAGCGCGGGCCCCCGAAATGTGCGCCTCGCGCGCCCCCCGTGCAGCCCTGTGCGCCGAATGCGATCTCATCAATAGGCCGAACGGATGCCCAATAGCCCACTTGACGCACTGTCCGGCCGACCGCCGCGGCTACGCTTCACGCCGTGAAGGCAATCCGCAGATTCACCGTCCGCACCGTCCTGCCCGAACAACTCCAGCCGTTGCACGAGCTGGCCCTCAACCTGCGCTGGTCCTGGCACCCCGAGACCAGGGACCTCTTCCGGTCCGTGGACCCGGAGGTCTGGGCGGCGACCGGCGAGGACCCGGTACGGCTGCTCGGGGAGGTACCGGCCGCCCGACTGGCGGCGCTCGCCACCGACCGGCGCTTCCAGCGCAGACTCGGCGACCTCGCCGACGACCTGCGCGAGTACCTGACCGGCCCCCGCTGGTACCAGACCCGGCAGCAGGCCGACGACGCCGACCCGCTGCCCGCGGCGATCGCCTACTTCTCCCCCGAGTACGGCATCGCCGCCGCACTGCCCCAGTACTCCGGCGGACTGGGCATCCTGGCCGGGGACCACCTCAAGGCCGCCAGCGACCTCGGCGTGCCGGTCGTCGGCGTCGGCCTGTTCTACCGGCACGGCTACTTCCGCCAGTCCCTGAGCCGGGACGGCTGGCAGCAGGAGCGCTACCCGCTGCTCGATCCGGACGAACTCGCGGTCAGCCTGCTGCGGGAGCCCGACGGCACCCCCAGCCGGATCGACCTCGCCCTGCCGGGCGGCCGCACCCTGGCCGCCCACGTCTGGAAGGCCCAGGTCGGGCGGGTCCCGCTGCTGCTGCTCGACTCCGACATCGAGGCCAACTCACCCGCCGAGCGGGACGTCACCGACCGGCTGTACGGCGGCGGCAGCGAGCACCGGCTGCTCCAGGAGATGCTGCTCGGCATCGGCGGCGTCCGGGCGGTGCGCGCCTACTGCCGGCTCACCGGGCACCCCGCCCCCGACGTCTTCCACACCAACGAGGGACACGCCGGCTTCCTCGGCGTGGAACGCATCCGCGAACTGGTCGCCGAGGACCAGGGCGGCCTCGACTTCGCCGCCGCCCTGGAGGCCGTCCGGGCCGGCACGCTCTTCACCACCCACACGCCCGTCCCGGCCGGCATCGACCGCTTCGACCGCGAGCTGGTCGCCCGCCACTTCGGCGGCGACGCCGCGCTGCCGGGCGTACCGGTCGACCAGGTGCTCGCGCTCGGCGCCGAGAGCTGGCGCGACGGGGACCCGAAGCTCTTCAACATGGCCGCCATGGGCCTGCGGCTGGCCCAGCGCGCCAACGGCGTCTCCACCCTGCACGGCGAGGTCAGCCGCTCGATGTTCAGCGGCCTGTGGCCGGGCTTCGACCCCGCCGAGGTGCCGATCACCTCGGTCACCAACGGGGTGCACGCCGCCACCTGGATCGACCCGGCGGTCGTCCGGCTCGGCGCCGCCGAGCTCGGCGCCGAGCGCGCCGAGGAGGCGATGACCACCGGCGAGACCAAGCGCTGGACGGGGCTGGAGAGGATCGGCAACACCGAGGTCTGGGAGCTGCGGCGCACCCTGCGGGCCCAGCTGGTCGAGGAGGCCCGCCGCCGGCTGCACGCCTCCTGGCGCCGGCGCGGGGCCGGCGAGGCCGAGCTCGGCTGGGTCTCCTCGGTGCTCGACCCGGACGTGCTCACCATCGGCTTCGCCCGCCGGGTGCCCTCGTACAAGCGGCTCACCCTGATGCTGCGCGACCCGGAGCGGCTGCGCGCCCTGCTGCTGCACCCCACCCGGCCGGTGCAGATCGTGGTCGCCGGCAAGGCCCACCCGGCCGACGACGGCGGCAAGCGGCTGATCCAGCAGATGGTCGCCTTCGCCGACGACCCGGCGGTGCGGCACCGGATCGTCTTCCTGCCGGACTACGACATGGCGATGGCCCAGCGGCTCTACCCGGGCTGCGACGTCTGGCTGAACAACCCGCTGCGCCCGCTGGAGGCCTGCGGCACCTCCGGGATGAAGGCCGCCCTCAACGGCTGCCTCAACCTGTCCGTCCTGGACGGCTGGTGGGACGAGTGGTTCGACGGCCGCAACGGCTGGGCGATCCCCACCGCCGACGAGCGCGACGGGGTGCTCGACCCGGACAGCGGCGAGGCCGAGCGGCGCGACGACATCGAGGCCGCCGCGCTCTACGACCTGATCGAGCACCAGGTCGCCGCCCGGTTCTACGACCGGGACGCGGACGGGCTGCCGCAGCAGTGGATCGCCATGGTCCGGCACACCCTGGTCACCCTCGGGCCCAAGGTGCTGGCCGGGCGGATGGTCCGGGAGTACGTCGAACGGCTGTACGCTCCGGCGGCGCAGGCCCAGCGGGAGCTGGTGGGCGGGTTCCCGCCCCGGGCCGAGGGGCACGCCGGTGCCGAGAGCGGGGCGCGACCGGCGGCCGACGCCGGAGGACGCTCCGGCACCGGGTACGAGCGCCCGGAGGCGGGCGGGCGGTTCGCGGGCGCCCGCGAGCTGGCGGCCTGGAAGGCGAAGGTCCGGGAGGCGTGGCCGGCCGTCCGGGTGGAGCACGTCGAGGCGGACTGCCCGGCCGAGGCGCAGGAACTGGGCAGCTCACTGGCGCTGCGGGTGCAGGTCGCGCTCGGGACGCTGCAGCCGGGCGACGTCGAGGTGCAGGTGGTCTCCGGCCGGGTGGACGAGCGGGACCGGATCTCGGACGCCTGCCTGCTCGCCCTCAAGCCGGTCGGCGGGCCCGACCTGGACGGCCGCACCCGCTACGAGGGCCTGCTGGAGCTCTGCCGGACCGGCCCGTTCGGCTACACCGTCCGGGTGCTGCCCGCCCACCCGCGGCTGGCCTCGCCGGCCGAGCTGGGGCTGGTCGCCCTGCCCGTCGAGTCGGCGGGGATGGACGCCGGGCTGCTGCGCTGACGCGGCCCGCGGGCGGCCGCCGGCCTGAACCGGGCGGGCGGCCGCCCGCGTACGACTGCGGGGAAGTGGGGAATGCCCGGCCGGGTGCGTGACGGCGCACCCGGACGGGCACATTCGTGGGGCCCGGGGCTCTGCCCCTAGACCAGGCTGTCCCGCCAGGCCCGGTGGAGGGCGGCGAAACGGCCGGAGCCGTCGATCAGCTCCTGTGGGGAGCCATCTTCCACGATCCGGCCCTGATCCATCACCAGGACACGGTCGGCGATCTCCACGGTGGAGAGCCGGTGGGCGATGATCACGGCCGTCCGGCCGGCCAGCACGGTGCGCATCGCCCGCTGCACGGCCTGCTCCCCGGGGACGTCCAGCGAGCTGGTCGCCTCGTCCAGGATCAGCACGGACGGGTCGGCCAGCAGGGCGCGGGCGAAGGCCACCAGCTGGCGCTGCCCGGCCGAGATCCGGCCGCCGCGCTTGCGCACGTCGGTGTCGAAGCCGTCCGGCAGGGCGGCGACGAACTCGTACGCGCCGATGTCGCGGGCGGCCTGCTCGACCTCCTCGCGGGTGGCGCCGGGGCGGCCGATCGCGATGTTCTCGGCGACGGTGCCGGAGAACAGGAAGGACTCCTGGGTCACCATCACCACCCCGCGCCGCAGCTCGGGGGTGGCCAGGTCGCGCAGGTCCACGCCGTCCAGCCGGATCCGGCCCTCGGTCGGGTCGTGGAAGCGGGCCAGCAGCTTGGCGACCGTCGACTTGCCCGCCCCGGTCGCGCCGACCACCGCGACGGTCTGCCCGGCCGGGATCCGCAGGTCGAAGACCGGCAGCACCTCCTTGCCGGTCCGGTAGGCGAAGCGGGTGCCCTCGAAGGACACCTCCCGGCCCTTGCCGGAGGCCCGCGGCAGTTCGACGGGCTCGTCCGGCTCGGCGACGGTCGGCTCGTGGGCGAGCAGGCCGGCGATCTTCTCCAGGGCGGCGGCGGCCGACTGGTAGCTGTTCAGGAACATCGCCAGCTGGTCGATCGGGTCGAAGAGCCGGCGCAGGTAGAGCGCGAAGGCGGTGAGCACGCCCAGCTCCAGCGCGTCGTCCACGACCAGGTAGGCGCCGAGCAGCACCACGCCGGTGGTCCACAGGTTGGCGGTGGCGCGGGAGAGGCCGACGTAGCGGGCGATCTCCAGCAGGCCGTCCGCGGTCGCGGTCGCGGACTGCCCGTTGACCACGGCGAAGGCGGCGTCGTTGGCCTTCTCCCGGCGGAAGGCCTGCACCGGGCGGATGCCGTTCATGGTCTCGGTGAAGCGGACGATCAGCGAGGCGGCCGAGGTGCGCGAGCGCCGGTAGACCCGGCGCGAGCGGCGGCGGAAGGAGCGGGCGATCAGGGCCAGCGGCAGGAAGGCCGCCAGCGAGACCAGGCCGAGCTTCCAGTCCAGCGCCAGCAGCAGCACCGAGATGTAGCAGACCGACAGCAGGACGGTCAGCAGCTCCTGGAGGCCCTCGGAGAGCAGCTCGCGCAGCGCGTCGATGTCGCTGGTGGCGCGGGAGATGATCCGGCCCGAGGTGTAGCGCTCGTGGAAGTCCAGGCTGAGCCGCTGGGCGTGCCGGAAGATCCGCCCGCGCAGCTCCAGCAGGATGTCCTGGTTGACCCGGGCGCTGATCTTGATGAACGTCCACTGCAGCACCGGGCTGAGCAGGGCGCAGAACAGGTAGGCCGCGACCACCGCGATCAGCGGGCCGGAGTCGTGCTCGCGCAGCGCCGGGATGCCGCGGTCCATCGCCACCGCGACCAGCAGCGGGCCGGACTGGAGGGCCGCCTGCTGGACCAGGATCACCACCATCGCGACGGCGATCCGGCGCCGGTGCGGGCCGAGCAGCGAGCGCAGCAGTGCCCGGGGCGCGCCGGGCGGGACGGGGATGTCCTCCTCGTCGGCGGGCGGCGGGGGCAGTTCCTCCTCGGCCTGCGCGGGGGGTCCGGTGCGGACGGGTTCGGCGGTGGTGGTCATGCGCGCCCTCCTTGCGCCATGAGGGGGCCGTCGGGCACCGGGGCGGCCTCGCCCGACATCAGTTCTCGGTAGTGCGCGCAGTCGCGCAGCAGCTCCTGGTGGGTGCCGACGGCCTCGATCCGGCCGTCGGTGAGCACCGCGACCCGGTCGGCGAGCAGCACCGTGCTGGGGCGGTGGGCGACCACCAGGGCGGTGGTGGTGCCGAGGACCTCGCGCAGCGCCCGTTCGACCAGGGCCTCGGTGTGCACGTCCAGGGCGGAGAGCGGGTCGTCCAGCACCAGGAAGGCCGGGTCGCCGACCACCGCGCGGGCCAGCGCGAGGCGCTGGCGCTGGCCGCCGGACAGGCTCAGGCCCTGCTCGCCGACCTCGGTGTCCGGGCCCTGCGGGAGCTTGTCGACGAAGCCGGCCTGGGCGGTGGCGAGGGCGGTGCGCAGCTGTTCCTCGCCGGCGCCGGGGGCGCCCATCAGGACGTTCTCCCGGACGGTGGCGGAGAACAGGGTGGGCTCCTCGAAGGCGACCGCGACGAGTTCGCGCAGCCGCGGCCGGGGCAGGTCGCGGATGTCCCGGCCGTCCAGGGTGATGGTGCCGGCGGTGGCCTCGTACAGCCGGGGGAGCAGGGCGGTGAGCGTGGTCTTGCCGCTGCCGGTGGCGCCGACCAGGGCCATGGTCTCGCCGCTGCGGATGTGCAGGTCGACGCCGGCCAGCAGGTCGGGGCTGTCGTCGGGGGCGTCGGGGTAGCGGAAGCGGACGCCGGTGAAGCGGATGCCGTCCGGGGCGGTGGTGCCGGACGCGGTGGTGCCAGGGGCGGCGGTGCCCGGGGTGGTGCCAGGGGCGGTGTCCGGGGTGGTGTCCGTCTCGGGGGTGTCCGGCTCGTCCAGCACCTCGAAGAAGCGGTCGGTGGCGGTGGCCGCCTCGTTGGCGTAGGCGAGCAGCCAGCCGAGCGACTCGACCGGCCAGCGCAGCGCCAGCGCGGTGGAGAGGAAGGCGACCAGGGCGCCGGCGCTCAGCTCGTCGTGGGCCACCAGGTAGGAGCCGACGGCGAGGGCGCAGGCCAGCGCGATCTCCGGGAGGCCGACGACGACCGCCCACAGGTTGGCGAGCAGGTGCGCCTTGCGCAGCTCGGTGCGGCGCAGCTCCTGGGTCCGGGCGCGGAAGCGGTCGGCCATGGACCGGTGCCGGCCGAAGGCCTTGAGGACGCGGATGCCGAGGACGGACTCCTCGACCAGGGTGGCGATGTCCCCGTTCTGGTCCTGGGCGAGCCGGGCGGTGCCGGAGAAGCCGGACTCGAACCGCCGGGTGAGCACGAACAGCGGGACGACCGGCACCAGGGCGATCAGCGCGAGCCGCCAGTCCTGGGTGAACATCACCACGGTGCCGGCCAGGAACATCACCGAGTTGACGATCAGGAAGACCAGCGGGAAGGCCAGGAAGAGCCGCATGGTGTACATGTCGGCGGTGGCCCGGGAGAGCAGCTGCCCGGAGCCCCAGCGGTCGTGGAAGGAGATCGGCAGCCGCTGGAGCTTGGCGAAGAGGTCCCCGCGCATCGCCGTCTCCAGCCCGGCCAGCGGGCGGGCCAGCACCACCCGGCGGGTGTAGAACAGCGCGGCCTCGACCAGGCCGAGGAGCAGCAGCAGGCCGACCAGCGGCCAGAGGTCGGCCAGGTCGTGCTCGGCGAGCGGGCCGTCCACGATCAGGCCGAGGACCACCGGGACGGCGAGGGTGCTCAGCATGCCGAGGGTGGCGGCCGTCACCGAGACGGCCAGCCGGCCGCGGACGGCGCGGGCGTACGGCCACAGGCGCAGCAGGGAGCGGAGCGCGGAGCGCCGCGGCCCGGGACCGGCCGGACCGGGGGTGTCGGCGGCGTCGGTCGCGGTGTCTGCGGTGTCGGCGGCGGAGGTCCGGGTGCTGTCCCGGGGAGGGTTCTCGGGGTCGTGTCTGTTCTCGGCCATCGCGGTGAGGGTAGGCAGAGAGGCCGTCACTTCTCATCCGGTTTTTCACCCCTGTCAGCGGCGCGCGGCGAGAACCGGCCACCCGAACGGGCGGGGCGGGCGTGAAATATGGGGCGCGCACGACCGTTCGTGCGGGGATGAGTGCGCCGTGCGCCTCTTGCGAGCGCCTGCCGATCGGCCGATGACATGTCCTGACGGATGCCCATTGATGCGTGAGTGACAGGAGTGCACAGATGACGGTCGAAACCGAGCCCACCCCCGGCTCCGGCTCCGCAACCGTGCAGGTACGGGCTCAGCTCAGCCTCAGCACCACCGCGGCGCGGAACCTGGCGACGACGACCAAGTCGAAGCCGCAGATGCAGGAGATCACCTCCCGCTGGCTGCTGAAGATGCTGCCCTGGGTGCAGGTCAGCGCGGGCACCTACCGGGTCAACCGGCGGCTGAGTTTCGCCCCCGGGCAGGGCCGGGTGAGCTTCGCGAAGACCGGCTCCACGGTCACGGTGATCGCCCCCTCGCTGGCCGAGGTGCCGGCGCTGCGCGGTTTCGAGGACGAGGAGGTGCTGGCCGAGATGGCCCGCCGGTTCGTCCAGCGGGACTTCACCGCGGGCGACGTGCTGGTGCAGGAGGGGACCCCGATCGAGGAGGTCTTCCTGATCGCGCACGGCAAGGTGGACCGGATCGGCACCGGGAAGTACGGCGAGCAGACCGTGCTCGGCGCCCTCGCGGACGGCGACCACCTCGGCGACGAGGCCATCACCGAGGGCGGCGGCACCTGGCCGTACACCGTGAAGGCGAGCACCTCAGGCGTCGCGATGGCGCTGTCCTGGCCGGTGCTCCAGGAGCTGATCGGGCGGTCCGAGTCGCTGCGCGAGCAGCTGCTGGGCTTCGCGGCCGACGTCGCGCAGGCGCAGAACGAGCACGGCGAGGCGGAGATCGACCTCTCGGCGGGCCACCAGGGCGAGTACGAGCTGCCCGGCGCGTTCGTGGACTACGAGCTCCGGCCGCGCGAGTACGAGCTGAGCGTCGCGCAGACCGTCCTCAAGGTGCACACCCGGGTCGCCGACCTCTACAACAAGCCGATGAACCAGACCGAGGAGCAGCTGCGGCTGACCATCGAGGCGCTGCGGGAGCGGCAGGAGCACGAGATCATCAACAACCCGGAGTTCGGCCTGCTCAGCAACGCCGACTTCGACCAGCGGATCCAGACCCGGACGGGGGCGCCCACCCCGGACGACCTGGACGAGCTGCTGAGCATGCGCCGTGACACCGACTACCTGTTCGCCCACCCGAGGGCGATCGCCGCCTTCGAGCGGGAGTGCAACCGGGTCGGCGTCTACCCGTCCACCGTCGACGTCCTCGGCAAGCAGCGGCCGACCTGGCGCGGGGTGCCGATCTTCCCGTGCAACAAGATCCAGGTGTCCGAGCAGCAGACCACCTCGTTCATCGCGATGCGCGTCGGCGAGGACAACCAGGGCGTGGTCGGCCTCACCCAGATCGGCATCCCGGACGAGGTGGAGCCCGGTCTCAACGTCCGGTTCATGGGCATCGACGAGAAGGCGATCGCGTCCTACCTGGTCAGCACCTACTACTCGGCGGCGGTGCTGGTGCCGGACGCGATCGGCGTGCTGGAGAACGTCGAGCTGGGGCGCGCCGGGAGCTGAACCGGGAGGTCACGGGGCGGCGGGTGACCGGAGCAGCCGCAGGGAGCGCCCGCCCAGGACGACGGCGCCGGCCGGACACGGTTCCGTCGGGCCCGGGGCGGCGGTGTCGACCACGGTCTCGTACCGGGCCGCCGTCGCCGCCCCGGGCCCGCCGGGCAGCGTGAACACCACCGGCTCGGGGCCCCCGTTGAGCAGCAGCAGGAAGCTGTCGTCGCCGATCGGCCGCCCGTCCCCGTCGGGTTCGGGCAGCGCGGTGCCGGAGAGCAGCATGCCGAGGCAGGCCGTGGGCGCGAACCAGTCGGCCTCGGTCATCTCCTCGCCGCGCGGCGTGAACCAGGCGAGGTCGGGCCGCCCGCCGGGGGTGGTGGCCCGGCCGGAGAAGAACGCCCGCCGGTGCAGCACCGGGTGCGCCCGGCGCAGCCGGACCAGCCGGGCGGTGAGGGCGCACAGCTCCCGCCAGCCGGGCTGTTCCAGCAACGACCAGTCGAGCCAGCCGACTTCGTTGTCCTGGCAGTAGGCGTTGTTGTTGCCGCCCTGGGTGCGGCCCAGTTCGTCCCCGGCGGTGAGCATCGGGACGCCGGCGGAGAGCAGCAGGGTGGCGGTCAGGTTGCGCAGCTGGCGCAGCCGCAGCGAGTTGACGGCCGGGTCGGTGGTCTCGCCCTCGGCGCCGTGGTTCCAGGAGCGGTTGTCGTCGGTGCCGTCCCGGTTGTCCTCGCCGTTGGCCTCGTTGTGCTTGCGGTCGTAGGAGACGAGGTCGCGCAGGGTGAAACCGTCGTGCGCCGTCACGTAGTTGACCGAGGCGTACGGGCGGCGGCCGGCCCGCTGGTAGAGGTCGGAGGAGCCGGAGAGGCGGTAGCCGAGCTCGCGCACGTCGGGGCGGGCGCCGCGCCAGAAATCCCGCACGGTGTCGCGGTACCGGTCGTTCCACTCGGCCCACAGCGGGGGGAAGCCGCCGACCTGGTAGCCGCCGGGGCCGACGTCCCAGGGCTCGGCGATCAGCTTCACCCGGCCGAGCACCGGGTCCTGGGCGACGGCGGTGAGGAAGGGGTGCTCCATGTCGACGGCGTCGGAGTTCCTGACCAGTGCGGCCGCCAGGTCGAAGCGGAAGCCGTCCACGCCCATCTCCGTCACCCAGTAGCGCAGCGCGTCGGTGACCAGCCGGACCACCTGGGGGCGGCGGGTGTCCAGGGTGTTGCCGCAGCCGGTGTAGTCGGCGTAGCCGCGCGGGCGGTTCGGCGGGAGGCGGTAGTAGGCGGCGTTGTCGATGCCGCGCAGCGACAGCGCGGGGCCGAGGGCGCCGCCCTCGGCGGTGTGGTTGAACACCACGTCCAGGATCACCTCGATCCCGGCGGCGTGCAGGGCGCGGACCATCCGCTTGAACTCGCCGACCTGGCCGCCGCGGGAGCCGGAGGAGGAGTAGCCGGCGTGCGGGGCGAAGTAGCCGATCGTGTTGTAGCCCCAGTAGTTGACCAGTCCGCGGGCCTGGAGGTGGTCCTCGCTGGCGTACTGGTGCACCGGCAGCAGTTCGACGGCCGTCACCCCGAGGCGGGTGAGGTGGGCGAGGGCGGCGGGGTGGGCGAGGCCCGCGTAGGTGCCGCGCAGGTGCGGGGGGACGTCGGGGTGGCGCATGGTGAAGCCGCGCACGTGGAGCTCGTAGAGGACCGTCTCGGGCCACGGGGTCCGCGGGCGGTGGTCGTCGGACCAGTCGTCCTCGTCGTGGACGACCACGGACCTGGGCACGTACGGCGCGGAGTCCCGGTTGTCCCGGACGGTGTCGGCGACGTCCGCCTCCGGCCAGTTGCGGACGGCGGAGCAGGCGGCGTCGTGGGAGGTGTAACAGCCGTCGACGGCGCGGGCGTACGGGTCGAGCAGCAGCTTGGCGGGGTTCCAGCGGGCGCCGGTCCACGGGTCCCAGCGGCCGTGCACGCGGAAGCCGTAGCGGGTGCCCGGGGGGACGCCGGGGAGGAAGCCGTGCCAGACCTGGATGTCCTGTTCGGTCAGGTGGTGGCGGGACTCGTGGCCGTCCTCGTCGAAGAGGCAGAGCTCGACGGCTTCGGCGCCGGGGGTCCAGAGGGCGAAGTTGGTGCCGCGGCGGGCGGGGTCGTGGTGGGCGCCCAGGGGGTGGTGGCTGCCGGGGGTCACGTGCTGGTCCGACGCCATGGGGTGGCCCTCCTGGGTGGTGTTCCGGGTCCGTTCACCTCTTCTTTCCCGGATCGCGTCGACCAGAAGCGGTGAGGTGCGGGGGTTGGGGGGTGGGGGCGTGGGGCGCGGTGAGGGCGCGCGGGTTTCGTCCCGCGCGCCCTTCGGGGGGTGCGGTTCGGTGTGGATGGGTGGGGCCGGTCGACGGGATGGGGGGAATCCGGGGTGGTCGGCGTGTCCCCGTGTCGTCGGGGCTCGTTGTTCCGGGCGTCGGACATGAACAGTGGGAGGGCCCCGGGATGCGGCGCCGAGGACGGGTGTGGGCGCGGGGCGTGGCGGCGGTGGTCTGCTGCCTGGGGCTCCTCGCGGGGTGTGGCGGTCCTCCGGGGGCGCCGGGCGGGGACGCGGTCGCGGGCGGCGCCCGGGCGGTGGCCCAGGGGCCGTCCCGGGCGGTGCTGACGGTGCAGCCGGCCGACGGCGCGCAGGACGTGCTGCCGGAGGCGGCCGTCCGGGTGGGGGTGACGCAGGGGCGGCTGGTGTCCGTGCGGCTGGCGGACGGCAAGGGCGTCGAGGTGCCGGGCACGATCGGGGCCGACGGGAGCGGGTGGACGCCGGACGGGCCGCTGCCGCTCGGGACGGCGTTCACGCTGGACTCCGTCGCGGAGGACGACCAGGGGCAGAAGGCGGCCCAGCACTCGGCGTTCACGACCGTCACGCCGACGCACACCTTCGTGGCCTTCTTCACCCCGGAGGACGGTTCGACGGTCGGCGTCGGCATGCCGGTCTCGCTGCGCTTCAGCCGGCCGATCACCGACCGGGCGGCGGTGGAGAAGGCGGTGCAGGTCACCGCGGACCCGCCGGTGCCGGTGGCCGCGCACTGGTTCGGCAACCAGCGGCTGGACTTCCGGCCGCAGCAGTACTGGGCGGCCGGCACCCGGGTCTCGGTGGCGCTGCGGCTCAAGGACGTGCAGGGCGCGCCGGGGGAGTACGGCACCCAGAGCCGGGACCTGCACTTCACCGTCGGCCGGGCGCAGGTCTCCACCGTCGACCTGGACGCCCACACGCTGACGGTGCGGGCCGGGCAGGGCGGCAAGGTGGTCCGGGTGCTCAAGGTCTCCGGTGGCAGCCGTGACCACTCCACCTACCGGGGGGTGATGGTGGTGTCGGAGAAGTACAAGGTGACCCGGATGAACTCGCAGACCGTCGGCATGGGCGACGAGTACGACATCAAGGACGTGCCGCACGCGATGCGGCTCACCGCCTCCGGCACCTTCGTGCACGGCAACTACTGGGCGGATCCCGGGGTGTTCGGCTCCGCCAACACCAGCCACGGCTGCATCGGGCTGGCCGACGCCAAGGGCGGGTCGAGCAAGGACTCCCCGGCGGGCTGGCTGTTCGAGCACAGTCTGCCCGGGGACGTGCTGGAGGTGAAGGCCTCCTCCGGGGACTTCGTGCCGCCGCAGAACGGCCTCAACGGCTGGAACGTGCCGTGGGAGCAGTGGGTGGCCGGGAGCGCGCTGCGGCAGGTGCCGTAGGCGCAGCGGCGGCGCTTGCGCCTGGTCTGTCCGTCTTTGCCACCGTCTTTACGACTGCTTCACATGCCGTCAACCCCACTCCCCTCAGGTTTCACTCGGATGGCTTAGTTATCCTGCTCCGGCGCGTCCGGGATCCGGCCGGAAAGATCGGCCGGATGGTGCAACTCATGGGGGCACTCAACGCGTCAAGTGAGTGAATACCGGGAGGGGAGAAACCGTGAAGACGGGTAAGACGGCCGGCGCAGCGATACGCACCACCAACCGCTACGGGCGCAGGAGTGCGATGGCGCTGGTCATGGGTGGGGTGCTGCTGCTCACCGCGGCCTGCAACGACGACAAGGGCGGCGGTTCGAGCGGTTCGGGCGGTTCGGCGGGCGGCGGCAGCTCCGCCTCGGCCGCCGCGGACGGGGGCGGCGCGGCCACGCCGAAGCCCTCGGCGGCGGTGCTCGCCGTGGAGCCGGCCGACGGCGCCCAGGACGTCGCGCCGAACGGGCTCCAGGTGTCCGTCTCCAACGGCAAGCTGACCACGGTCGAGGTGACCGACAAGGACGGCAAGCCGGTCGAGGGGGCGATCACCCCGGACGGTGCCGGCTGGAAGCCCGCCGGGACGCTGGCCGTCGGCATGGCGTACAAGGTGAGCGCGCAGGCCAAGGACTCCGAGGGCCTGGTGGCCGCGTCCACCACCTCGTTCACCACGCTGACGCCGGACAAGAAGGTCTCCACCAACGACAACATCAGCGACGGCGCCACCTACGGCGTCGGCATGATCGTCTCGGTGAACTTCAACAAGGACGTCAAGAACAAGGACGCCGTCGTCAAGGGCATCAGCATCGAGTCCAGCAACGGCACCGTGGTCAAGGGCCACTGGTTCGGCGACCGCCGGGTGGACTTCCGTCCGGAGCAGTACTGGGCGCCGGGCACCAAGGTGACCGTCAAGTACCGGCTGAAGAACGTCGAGGTCGCCCCCGGCATCTACGGCGACGTGGACAAGGACGAGCCGTTCACCATCGGCCGGTCGATGGTCTCCACCGCGGACGCCAAGTCGCACCAGATGACCGTCGAGCGGGACGGCCAGAGCACCACCGTGCCGGTCACCCTGGGCGCCGACGCCACGCCGTCCTGGGGCGGGACGATGGTGGTCATGTCCAAGGAGAAGGTCACCCGGATGAACTCGCAGACCGTCGGTCTCGGCGGCGAGTACGACATCAAGGACGTGCCGCACGCGATGCGGCTGACCACCTCCGGCACCTTCGTGCACGGCAACTACTGGGCCAGCCCGTTCGGCAAGACCAACGCGAGCCACGGCTGCGTGTCGATGCAGGACGTGAAGGGCGGCAGCGACTCCTCGGTCGCGGGCAAGTTCTTCAACGACTCGATGGTCGGCGACCCGATCAAGGTCGTGAACACGAAGGAGAAGACCGTCGCGCCCTCCAACGGGCTGGGCGGCTGGAACGTCGACTGGGCCAACTGGTAGGCCCTACCCGCGCGGTGGGCCCGGCAGTCCGGGCCCGCCGCGCGTTCTCCGCAGTCCGGCCCGGTCCTCACCCGTTGGGGTCGGGCCACTGCGGTTTCCGGGGCGGCGAGCCCCACGCATGGCGCAACCTTTCCGGTGGCCGGGCGCGTCGAGCGGTCGGGTCCGTCGGATCCACGGGGACTACGGGGTTTGAGGGAGGGATCGGCGTGAGGTCGATACGCGGAGTGGTGGCGGTCGGTCTGGTCGGCGGGGCGATGGCGCTGACGGCCGCCTGCGGCGGGGGGAACGGGGGCGGCGGCGGGGGGAGTGCCGCGAAGGCCGATCTGGGGGCCGGTGCGGCGAGCGCCAAGCCCGCGGCGGTGCCCTCGACGGTGTCCTCGGCGGTGCCCGGCAGCACGGTGCCGAAGGTCTCCAAGGCCGCCGTGAACATCGAGCCCAAGGCCGGTTCGGTGGACGTCGCGCCGAACGCGCTGAAGATCGGTGCGACCGGGGGCAGGCTCACCACCGTCAAGGTGAACGACAGGACGGGCAAGGAGGTCCCCGGCACCATCTCCGCCGACGGCTCCTCCTGGACCCCGGCGGCCGGGCTGGAGGTCGGCACCGCCTACCGGGTCAGCGCGATGGCCGCGGACGCCGACGGCGCGGTCGCCACGGCGGACAGCGACTTCTCCACGCTGACCCCGACGGCGCTCGCCAAGGCCTCGGACAACGTGGACGACGGCGCGACGTACGGCGTCGGCATGATCGTCTCGGTGGCCTTCGGCAAGGACGTGAAGAACAAGGACGAGGTCGCCCGGGGGATCACCTTCGAGACCACCAACGGCACCGTGGTCAGGGGGCATTGGTTCGGCGACCGCCGGCTGGACTTCCGTCCGGAGCAGTACTGGGCGCCGGACACCAAGGTGGTCGTGCACTACCGGCTCAAGAGCGTCGAGATCGCCCCCGGGGTGTACGGCACGGACCGGGACGAGCCCTTCACGATCGGGCGGTCCCAGGTTTCGACGGTTGACGCCGCCGCACACAAGATGACGGTCGTATCTGCTGGTCAGACGAACGAGATCGACATCAGCGCCGGCGCACCCGAACACCCCACCTGGAACGGGACGATGGTGGTCATGTCCAAGGAGGGCGTGGTGCGGATGCAGTCCAGCACCCTGCCCGGGATGACCGGCGCGCCGTACGACCTCCAGGTCCCGCACTCGATGCGGCTCACCGACTCCGGCACGTACGTGCACGGCAACTACTGGAGCAAGAGCAGCACCTTCGGCGAGGACAACGTCAGCCACGGCTGCGTGGGCCTCAAGGACGTCGAGGGCGGCGGCTCCAACACCTCGATGGGCAAGTTCTACGACGGTTCGCTGGTCGGCGACGTGATGGTCGTGAAGAACTCCACGAGGAAGGAGACGCTCGACCCGTCGAACGGGCTGAGCGGTTGGAACGTGCCGTGGGGCAGCTGGTAACCGGCTGCTGAGCCGGGGAAGGGGTCAACCGGGGCTTGACGGAAGTCGGCCCGGGAGGCCCCTTCTTGCATCCGGCATATGCCGACGCGAAGAGATCGTTTGCTCATTGTCCGTACGCGGCTGCTTGCGTTCCGCAATGATGGTCCGCATGGCGGGTTGGGGCGAAGCAGATCAGTCATTGGTTCCCGGGGCCGGAGTGGTGGCCGAGGCGTCGTGGATCGACGTCCGGGGCGGTGGGCTCACGGCACTGGAGCGGCTCACCTCCGAGGAGCTGGAAGAGCTGTACTCCGGCAGACTCCGCGACCCGTCGGCACCCAACGAGGTACGGCTCCCGTCCCGGTCCGAGTCCGGCCCGGTGTCCCGCAGGCTGGTGCTCTCCGTCCTGGAGTCCTGGGGCCTCCACCAGCACCTGGAGGCCGGGGAACTGCTCACCAGTGAGCTGGTGAGCAACGCCGTGCGGCACGCGGCCGGGCGCACCATCGGCCTGCACGTCAGCCGCAAGCCCGGGTGGCTCCGGATCGAGGTCCGGGACTCCTCGCGGGCGCTGCCGTGCATGATCCTCGCGGAGGCGACGCCGGTGAACGAGCGCGGGCGGGGGCTGCGGATCGTCGACGACCTGGCCGACCGCTGGGGCGCGGACCTGCTGCCGCGGGGCAAGGGCGTCTGGTTCGAGCTGAAGGTGCGCGAGCGGCCCTGAGGGGTCTGTGGCCCTCCCCGGTCATCGCGAGGGCCCGGAAAACACGCGGGGCCCCCGGATTCGCCGTGGTCCGGCGGATGGGGGCCCCTGCAAGTCATCGCGCCGGCCAAGGGGGTGCGTGCCGCGCGATGGGCGTCGGCAGTGCCAGGTCGGGCCCGCCGAAGTCATCGGCCCAGGTCGGCGCGCTGTCTCGCCCGCCGTTGGGCTGCTCTGACTATCGCACGAATCTCAGCATGCGGGCAAACCGGGTGTCTTTGATTGCAAGGTTTGTTATCTAGTTCACCTTTGGATTTTGCATAGGTTAACGCTGCCGCCTGTGAATATTCACAATCGCGGCGATGTGACCATGGCTTCACGGGCTCGGGCGGCATGGGCGCGCACGGTGGCGGGGGAGAGCCGGGAGCGGGGCGGCGAAGGCGCCGGGGGCGTCGGGGTGCCGCTGCGGCAGGCGCGGCAGAGGCCGCCGAGGAGGGCGTGCGGGCGGCAGGGGGCGCGGCAGGCCGTGCATTCGAGGACCCGGGCCGGGTGGTCCGGCTGCGGCGGGCGTTCCGGGGGCATCTTGTCGAGCAGGCGGTGACGCGTGAGGGCGGCCGGGCTGTGGACGTCCGGCGGGAGGCCCGCCGTGAGGGCGGCCGTGAAGAGGGCCGGGGTGGCGCCCCGGGCCAGCCACTCGGCGGCCAGCGGTTCGAGGGCGGTGCAGTCGGCGGCCGAGAGCGCGAGGCGGGGGTCGGCGAGGCCCAGGCCGGCGAGGGCGGCGTAGGCGGCCGAGGGGAGGGGCGTCCGGTTGCGCGTTCGCTCGTCGGGGGGATCGGGGGCGGCGGGCGTTGACGCCTCGCCGGTGGTGAGGACACGGGCCCACCAGGCATCCGAACGGGGCGTACGGGAGAAGTAGGTGCGGAACACCCAGCGGCAGTCCTTGGCGGCGATGCGCTCCCGGACGCGACGCAGGTGACCTGCGGCGGAGAGCCGGTTGAGGGCCGTGCGGCAGGCCATCTGCCCGTAGTGGGGCTGGAGGACGGCGAGGGTCTTCACGTCCATCGCGGCACCGTCGGGGAGGTGGTCGATGATCGAGGCGAGGTACGCCTCGCGGGCCGGGAGGTGGGAGAAGTCGGATGCGGAGCGGGGGAGTTGCTCCGGGGCGGACTGCTTGCCGTACCCGGGGGCGGCCATGGCGGTAGGGTTGTGGGTAGCCACAGGATCGAGCTCGCATTTCGATCGTGCCGGTCAGACCCCCGTTCGGTGTTGGCGCACCGGCGGGGGTTGTTTCGTTGCTGCGCACGCTACACGGGGAAACCGGCTGCGGTGTAGTCGTGACGATAAGTCATATGTGCTGGTTGCAGGGGTGGTTGGAAGGTGGTTGCCCACCCGTTCCATTGAGGGTCACTCGGCCTGCGCGGCTTGAGCTTCGGAGGCGAACGAGACGAAGGCGGACCAGGCCTCGGGGGAGAAGGCGAGGGTCGGGCCGGCCTTGTCCTTGGAGTCCCGGACGTGGACGGTGGAGGGGGAAGAGGCGACCTCGACGCAGTTGCCGCCGTTGTAGTCGCTGTAGCTAGAACGGAACCACGGCACGATGGTGTTCATAGGTGCTCCAGTGTCTTTCGGATGAGCTGTGCTGATTCCCGCGTATTCAGGGCCTGTGCGCGGATCATTGCGTGGCGCCGATTGAGCTTGCCCACGATTCGGGGTTCGGAGTGGAGTGCGTTCGTTTCATGCGTCTCAACATACGCATACTGCTCATTTTCGATCGTTTCCAAGACGATTAGAGATCCCGAGAGGCCGGAGGGGAGTACCTGGCCAGTAGGTACGAGCTGGATCCGGACGCTGAGTGAGTTCTCGAACTCAAGCAGCCGGTGGAGCTGCTCCCGCATGACTTCCCTGCCGCCGATGAAGGTGTGGAGGGCTGCTTCGTAGATGGTGAAGCTGAACAGCATCCCGGGCTCCACGAGCCTCTCTTGCCGCTTGAGGCGGAGTGCCAGCCTCTCTTCAACAGTAGTGCTGTCCACGGGCGGTACGTGGTGGCTGAGAATCGTCCTGGCGTAGGCCTCGGTCTGCAGCATGCCTGGGATGTGGAGGGCCTCGTAGAAGTAGATGGCAACTGCCTCCTTCTCGACATCGAAGTAGACGTCGCTGCGTGCGGGCCTTGGCTCCGGTGTCAGGTATGGATGAGCCGCCACCAACATCCCCTGCGCGCCGCACAACTCATCCGCTGCCTGAAGCACCTTGAGTGTCGGCCGCCGCCTCCCGGCCTCCATCGACCTCACGCTCTCGATGTCGTAGCTGGCCGCCTGGCTCAGCTGTTCCCGCGTCACTCCTGTCCGTTGGCGCCACCGCTTGATCTGATCGCCGCAGTACTTCCACGACATCGGGTTCTCCTTCGGCGTGCTCACGGCCCCGCCCCCTCCTTGCTCTGGTACAGGGCGGTCACTCTCCGTCTGTACATGCGGCGTTACTGCTGAGGCTATGCCCGCCTGCCGACGCTTGAAGGGTGAAATGGCCGAACTCAGCCCTCCCGAGTGAAGCCGTCCGTACACCCCACCAAGGACTCTGATGCTCACTCAGCCCGCCGACCTCGTCGAGTGGATGTTCCCCCGCCTCCCCCGCAGCGCCGGCCGCGCCCGGATCCGCTTCATCCGGCAGGCCTTCGAGTGGGAGGTGCCCGTGGACTCCGCCGAGACCGCCCTGATCCTCCTCAGCGAGCTCGTCACCAACGCCTGCCGGCACGCCCGTGGCCCGCGTGACCGGATGATCGGCGTGCGCGTCCTCCTCCCCACCCCCTCCCTCCTGCGGATCGAGGTCTCCGACGCCAACTCCGACCTCCCGACCCTCCGGGACGCCACGCCCGCCGACGAGTCCGGACGGGGCCTGGCCCTCGTCGCCGCCCTCGCCACCTCCTGGGGCGCCCACCTCCGGGGCGACGACTACATCGGCAAGACCGTCTGGTGCGAACTCGCCCTCCCCACCCCCGCCAACCCCCACGGCTGACCCGGCCCTACCTGTCGCGCAGGAAGTCGAGCCCGCCGACTTCCTGCGCCGATCCCGGGCCCTCGGTGCGTGGAGCCCCGGGGATCCCACCGGCACGGGGCGGCCTGTTCAGGCTTGCCGAAGGCCTGATTGCGCGATTGACTTGCGCAGAAAGGCCTGACATCCCGCGAAGGGGGGATCACAGATGTTGCTGAACTTCAGGGTCGCGAACCACCGCTCGATCAGAGACGAGCAAGCACTCCAGCTCTACTCGGTCTACGACGCGGACAGGCCACCGGGGACGCGTTGGGAAGCGGTCCCTGTGGCGGGCATCTTCGGGGCCAACGCGGCCGGCAAGTCGAACGTGCTCGATGCCCTGGCGTACATGACCAAGATGGTCGTCGACTCGCACCGTGACGCGGAGCCGGACGGTGGTGTGGCCCGGCAGCCCTTCCGTCTCGAAGAGGCGGCGCGCGGGGAACCGTCCTGGTACGTGGCGGACCTGCTGATCGGCGGGATCCGCTACACCTACGGGTTCAGCGTGGACGACGAGCGAGTGGTCGACGAGTGGCTGCACAGCTTTCCCCATGGCAGGAAGCGCAAGATCTTCGAGCGTTCGGCCGACGGGTTGGAGATCGGTGACTCGCAGCACCGGCGGGAACTGGAGCTCGTCGAGAACATCACCGAACCCAACGTCCTCTTCATGTCCCTTGCGGCACGCTCCCGGCAGGACGACTTCCGCCCCGTGTACGACTGGTTCGCCCGGAGTCTCCTGTTCGGGCGGCGCATGGGCATGCTGGGTACGACGCGGTTCCTTGAGAATCTCGATCGCCATCCCGAGCTCATCGAGCTGCTGCGGGCCGCAGACCTCGGGATCACGGAATGCGGCACCGAGCGTGTGCTGCTCGACGAGGAGGAGCTGCGGAAGCGGTACGGCTCGCGCATCCCGCCGCGAATGCTGGAAGAGCTCGAAGAGCGAGGGCCGCGTGAGATCCGCCGCCCCTGGATAGGGCATCGCGGGCGCGACGGAATCGTCAAGATGGATATCTCCGAGGAGTCCGAGGGAACACAGGCGCTGCTGCGTCAGGCACCTCTCTTCACTGCGGTACTCCGCCGCGGCGGGACTTTCGTGGTGGACGAAATCGACTCGAGCCTCCATCCGATTCTGACCGCGCGCCTGATCGGGCTATTTCAGAATCCCTCGACCAACCCCAATGGTGCTCAGCTGATCTTCACCTCGCACGACGCCAGCCTGCTCGGCCGAGTCGGCGGGGAGGAGATCCTGCGGCGGGACCAGGTCTGGTTCGTGGAGAAGAACGAGCACGGCGAGACGGAGCTGTTCGCACTCGCCGACTTCAAACCGCGCCAGGAGGAGAACCGCGAACGGCGGTACCTCGGCGGGAGCTACGGCGGCGTGCCGTACATCGACGACAATTTTGCCAGCGCTGTGGCAGCGCGGGGGGACCAAAATGGCCAGGGCGGCGAAGCCGAGCGGACGCAAGCGTCCCTCTTTTGATACCTCACTGACCCGGCGGTCGGCGTACCGGGAGTCGAAGCAGCGACTGCTGGTGGTCTGCGGTGCGGAGGTGACCGAGAGCGACTACATTCAGGGGCTGAAGTCCCGGACTCGGAATTCTGCGGTCTCCGTGAAGATATGCGAGCATCCGAAGTCTCCCGCCCAGGTCGTCGATCGCGCGGATCTCCTGCGCGACCAGGCCGGCGGTGAGTACGACGAGGTGTGGTGTGTCCTCGACGTCGACGAATTCGAAAACCTGGGGCAGGTCGCAGCCGAGGCGAGGAAGAGGAGCATCGAGGTGGTGTTCTCCAATCCCTGCTTCGAGGTCTGGCTCCTGCTCCATTTCGGGGACTACCGCCGACCGGTTCATTCGTTCAAGGAACTCCTGCCGGATCTTGAGAGGCACTTTCCGGCCGGATACAAGAAGACCGGCATGAACTTCGACCATTACGAGCCGAACTGGCGGTTGGCTTCGGGGCGGGCGAAGCGACTGGCCGAATCGGGGACGGAGCACGAGGTCGCTCCGTCCACCGGCATGTGGAGGCTCGCGCTCGCCATCGGAGGTGGCGAGGCGGAGCGGTGAGGGCGCTCCGGGCCCGCTGGGTCAGGAGAGAGAGAAGCCCATCGTGTTCACCACCGGGGTCATCGGCACGTACAGCACCTGGGAGTAGCAGGTGGTCGGGTGCGCCGTCGACCCGGCCGGGCAGGCGACCTCGGACCTCGCCGCCACGATCACGCCGCGGGCCTCCATGTCGCCGTTCGGGCCGGACGGGTTCGCGACCGCCGGGCCGCCGCTGTCGCCCTTCGCCGCGATCGCCCGGCGGTCCCCGCCCTTCGACTCCGCGACGTCCACCGGCTTGATCCTCGTGCCCTCGTCGTTCTTCGTCTCCACGTCGACCCGCTTGATCCGCACGTCGCACTTCCACCCCGACTGGGCGCCGCTCAGGCAGACCAGGTCCCCGACGTTGTTCCGTCCGGCGCCGTACGTGTGCCGGGACGACCCGCCCCCGTCCGACCACGCGCCGTCGTAGAACCGGCCGCCGCCGCTCCCGTTGACGGCGATCATGCCGACGTCCAGGCCGTCCCCGACCGAGGACAGGTCGCCGATGTAGCTCCCGGTGCCGTTGTAGTACCGGCCGCCGCCGCAGTGCGCGGCGGTCAGCACCACCTTCGTCCCGCCCTTCCAGCCGCTGAACGCCGTCGAGCAGAACGACGCCTTCCCGGTGCTCACCTCGGCGCCCGCGTAGTACGGCGCGCTGTCGGAGTGCCGGCTGCCGGACAGCGCGACCGGCGTTCCCTCCACGCTGGCCGTCACCGGCATCCCGGCGATCTCGGCGGCCTGCGAGGAGTAGGCCTGCACGGTCGCCTCACCGCCGGTCAGCCGCTTCGCCTTCGCCGGCTCGTAGGTGATCGCGATGGCGGTGCCGTCCTCCTGCGGGCCGATCGACGTCCACGCGTCGCGCTCCACGGCGGCGGTGAACCGGTCGATCGCGGCGCGCATCTCCGCCCGCGAGTACGGGCTCCGGTGGACGTCCACGCTGTAGCCGGGGCCGGCGCTCGCACCGTTCGCGGCGGCCGCGGCGTTCGCGTCGAGCAGTGCGCGGACCCGGGCCGGGGCCTCGCCCTTCCAGTAGACGTCGGCGTGCTGGTTCGCCGCGTCGATCACCGTCCCGGCGTAGCCCGCCGCCGCCGGATCCCCGGACTCCACCCAGTCCTGCACCGGGTCCGTCATGCGGTGAAGCAGCTGCTGGGCCTCCGGATCGCGGAGCACCGGCAGGCTCACGGACAGGTACGGCTCGTCCCGCGCGACGTCGACGGCCATCAGGCCGGAGGCGATCACGACGGTCAGGGCCAGGGACAGCGCGAGGCGGGAACGGCGCACGAGCGGGTCCTTCCGGTGAGCCGACGGGGCCGACACTCAGCGTAGGGGGCGCTCGACGTTCCGCTACCGGCCGAGGCGCCGGACCGGCCGCCGAGTGGTTGCACGGGTGAGCGGGCGCGCCCCCGGGAGGGGCGGAGCGGCCTCCCGGGGGCGCGTGGGGCGGGCGGTCAGGAGTGCTGCGCCCCGTTGAAGGCGTTGTAGGCGTCGTCGCGGTAGTAGGCGCTCACCGCCCACCACTTGCCCTGCCAGCTGTCACCCGTGACGAAGTCGCCGGTCTGCACGGCCGAACCGTCGTTCTGGTCGTAGTCCACGATGAACGGCCCGCCGCTGGCACCCCCGCCCAGGCCGATGCAGTTGTCGATCCGCGCGGTCGACGGCTGTTCCGGGCCGGCCACCGGCTGGCCGCCGCACCACAGGGCGTGCTCCTTCGTGGCCGGGACCACCCCGGGGATGCCGATGATGTGCGCGTAGTTGTTGATGTCCCGGTTGAAGCCGATGCCGGTGGAGCCGACGACGTCCGCGATGTGCCGGCCGTCCTTGGTGTTCAGCACGATGAAGGCGATGTCGCCCTGCGGGGCGGGCGTGGTGACCCAGACGGCCGAACGCCAGGTCCACCAGCCGTAGGGGGCGTTGCCCGCGTCGTAGTTGGGGGCGAACTGGAAGTCGTGCCCGCCCTCCACGCAGTGTCGGGCGGTGGCGATGACGTCGCGGTTGGCACTGGAGACGACATTGGCGGTGCAGACGCCACCCCCGGTGAGCAGCCGGCCGGTGGTGCCCCAGACGCTCGCCTTGGCGGCGGCCATCGGGCTGTCGGCGGCCTTCGCGTCGGCCTTGGCGCCGGCCCCGGCGCCGACGGTGGGCGCGGTCGCGTGGAGGGTCAGCGGCCGGCCGCCGAGCGAGCTCGGCTCCGGGTTCCAGGTGGTGTCGGCGGCGTTCGCCGGGTTGATCAGGACGTGGCTCAGGCCGCTGACCTTCTCGATCGGCTTGGCGGTCGCAGCCGTGTCCGTGGCCGCGGTCGTGTCCGTGCTCCGGGTGGCGGCCGGGGCCGGTGCGGCCAGGCCGAGGGCCGCCGTCGACACCACGACTGCCGCGAGGAGACCGTGCATGCGCATGGGGGTTCTTCCTTCCGCTGGGGGACGTGCTCTCCCGTCACGGTGGAAGCGGCAGGTATACATCGAGTCAAGGACGCATCAACGACCGGAGCCGCGCGAGAAGTCGGGCCCGCCGACTTCTCACGCGGGCCGTGGGTACCATCGGGGCGTGAACCTGTACTGGCACGTCGTCCTGCCACCGCTCAGCGCCTGACCGGGCGCACCCGACGGTGGCTTGACCCCCCACGACCCCGGCTCGGCCCGATGGCGGCCGCCGCGGGCCGACGGCGTGCGCCCGTTCTCGAAACCCCCTCCCTGACGGTCTTCGACGACGGAAGTTCACGACTGTGCCGAATCGCTCGTCCTCACCTGCCCGCACCCTGCCCACGCGCCCCCGCCGCGCCCGCGCCCGCTCCGGCGGTGGCGCGCCGCCCATCCTGATCGCCGCCGTCCTCTGGGGCACCACCGGGACGGCTAGCTCGCTGGCGCCCGCGGGCGCCCCGGCAGCCGGGATCGGGGCCGCCGGGCTGGTGTTCGGCGGACTGCTGCTGTTCCTCACCGACCGCTCCGCGCGAGTGCTGCCCCGGGCGTGCGCGCCGCGCGAACGGTGGCTGCTCGCGGCCGGGGCCGTCGCGGTGGCGGGCTACCCGCTGACCTTCTACCCGGCGGTCAGCCGTACGGGCGTCGCCGTGGCCACCGTGATCGCCCTCGGCAGCGCGCCCGTCTTCACCGGGCTGCTCGGCCTGCTCGCCCGGCAAGGACGGCCCGGCGGGCGGTGGACCGGGGCCACGGCACTCGCCGTGCTCGGCTGCACGGTCCTGGTGCTCGGCCCCGAACTCGCCGGGAACGGCACGGCGGTGGACCCGCTGGGAGTGCTGCTCGCGGCACTGTCCGGGCTCTCCTACGCCGTGTACTCGCTGATCGGCGGCCGGCTGATCGCCGCCGGACACCCCTCGGGCGGGGTGATGGGCGCGATGTTCGGCGGCGGGGCGCTGATCGTCCTGCCGGTGCTGCTCGCCGGTGAGCCGGCGTGGCTCGCCACGGCGCGGGGAGCCGGAATCGTCCTGCACCTCGCCGTGGTCACCACGTTCCTCGCGTACTGGCTGTTCGGCCGCGGCCTGCGGCACACCACCGCCCGGACGGCCACCACCCTCACCCTCGCCGAGCCCGCCGTCGCCGCCGTCCTCGGCGTCGCGGCCCTCGGCGAGCGGCTGCCCGCGGTCTCCTGGTGCGGCCTCGCCGTCCTCGCCGCCGGCCTGGCCGTCCTCGCCCTCCCGGCCCGGCCCTAGCACGCCCGCGCGGGAAGTCGGACCGGCCGACTTCCCGCGCGATCGGGCGAACCGGTTGCCGTCGCCGCTCCCGTTTGCTGGGCTGACCGGATGGGACACCTGGAGAACGAGGTCCGACCGGCGGCGTACGACCGGATCGGTGTCGGGTACCGGCGGATCAGGCGGCCGGACCCGCGGTTGCACGCGCTGATCGGGGCCGCGCTGCGGGGTGCGCGCACGGTGGTCAACGTCGGGGCGGGGGCGGGGTCGTACGAGCCGGAGGACGCCGAGGTGACGGCCGTCGACCCGTCGGGGGTCATGCTCGACCAGCACCCGGGGCGGCGGAAGGTCAGGGCGTCGGCCTCGCGGCTCCCCTTCGCGGACGGGGCGTTCGACGCGGCGATGGCCGTGCTGACCGTCCACCACTGGCCCGACCTGCGGCAGGGGCTCGCCGAGCTGCGGCGGGTCGCCCGGCGGCAAGTGGTGTTCACCTGGGATCCGGCGCACCGGCCGCAACTGTGGCTGATGGAGGACTACCTGCCGGAGATCCGGCAGCTGGAGGACGGCCGCTTCACCCCGCTCGCCGCGGTGGTGGAGGCCCTGGACGCCCACACCGTGCTGCCGTTCCCCGTCCCGTACGACTTCACCGACGGCTACCAGGCCGCCTACTGGCGGAGGCCCGAGCTCTACCTCGACCCGGTCGTCCGGCAGGCCAGTTCGACCTTCGCGACGCTGCCGCCGGAGGTGGTGGAGCCGGCGATCGGGCGGCTGCGGGCCGACCTCGCCTCGGGGGAGTGGCACCGGCGGTACGCCGACCTGCTCGACCGGGAGAGCGTGGACTACGGGTACCGGCTGGTCATCGCGGGCGAGCGCCCGCAGGGGTAGCGCCCCCGCGCGAGGGGCGGGCCGGTCAGAGGCCGAAGTGGGCGGCGATGCCGTCGAGGACGCAGTCGAGGCCGGTGGTGAACTGCCAGTCGGGGTCGTCCTTGCGGGTGGCCTCGTGGAGGTAGCGCTGGTAGGCGGGGTAGCGGCCGGTGCCCATCAGCCAGGTCATCCGGGGGGCGAGGGCGGCGCGGGTCTGGTCGCCGTCGGTCCAGCCGCGCTCGCGGCGCAGGGCCTCCAGGGTGACCTCGGCGGCGACGGAGCCGTGGACGTAGCCGGTGACGGTGCGGAACACCGCCATGGTGGTGTCGGCGTCCAGGCCGTGTTCGGCCAGGGCGGAGAGCGCGCGCTCGGGGACGGCGAGCTGGTTGGGGCCGAGGGAGAACGGGGTCGCGGCCCGGACGGTCCACGGGTGGGCGAGGTGCATGGCCCGCAGGTGGACGGCCAGGGCGCGCATGGTGTCCCGCCAGCCTTCGGCGGGGGCGTCCAGCGGGAGCCGGCCGTAGACGAAGTCGACCATCAGCTCGATGAGTTCGTCCTTGCCGGTGACGTACCGGTAGGCGGCCATCGGGGCGACGCCGAGTTCCGCCGCGAGTCGGCGCATGGTGACGGCGTCCAGGCCCTCGGCGTCGGCGAGGGCGACCGCGGCCTCGGCGATCCGGTGCGGGGTGAGCGTGGTGCGGGGCGCGGGGGCCGGGCGTTCCAGGCGTTCCCAGAGCGAGACCGGGGGCTTGTCGTCGCCGGCGGTGTCCCCGGCGGGGGCCTGCTGAGCGGGCACGGGGCGGGCTCCTTCCGACTGGGGTGGTTCGCAGCCTAGCAGCTGAAGTGTACGGCGTATCGGCTGTGGACGGCGTACGCGTTGATGTGTACGTTGTATTCGCAGCGATACGCCGTACACATCACCTGTCCCGGAGGGGGACCCCCATGTCCACGGAGCAGAGCCCGAAGGTCGCCGTCCTCGTCGGCAGCACCCGCGCGGGCCGGTTCGGCCCGGTGGTGGCCGACTGGCTGATCCGCCACCTCGACGCACGCGGCGGCACGGCCGTCGACCGGATCGACCTGGTGGAGACCCCGCTGCCGGTCGTCTTCCCGTCCTTCGGCGGCGAACTGCCCCCGGGCGACGCCGAGCTGCTGGCCGCCGTATCGCCCCGGCTGGAGGCGGCCGACGCCTTCGTGATCGTCGTGCCGGAGTACAACCACAGCTTCCCGGCCTCGCTGAAGAACGCCATCGACTGGCACAACCAGCAGTGGCACGGCAAGCCGGTCGCCTTCGTCTCGTACGGCGGCCGCTCCGGCGGCCTCCGCGCCGTCGAGCAACTCCGGGTGGTGATGGCCGAGTTGAACGCCGCGACGATCCGCAACACGGTCAGCTTCCACGGCGCCGCGCAGTGCTTCGACGCCGAGGGCGGGGCGCTCGACCCGGCCGCCGACGCCGCCGCCAAGGCGATGCTGGACCAACTCGACTGGTGGGCACGGGCGTTGCGGGAGGCCCGGCAGGCCCGCCCGTTCGCGGCCTGAGCCCGGGGGAGGGGGAAGGACCGTGGTCGTGGAACCGCCCGAGGCCAGGCCCAAGCCGCCGCTGACCGGCGTGGTCGGGCTGATGCTCGGCATCTTCCTCGCGGCCCTCGACGGGGAGATCATCAGCACCGCACTGCCCACCGTCGTCGGTGACCTCGGCGGGCTGGAGCACCTCTCCTGGGCCCTCACCGCCTACCTGCTGACCTCCGCCGCCACCACCCCGATCTGGGGCCGGCTCGGCGACCTGTACGGGCGCAAGGGCGCGTATCAGTGGTCGGTGGTGGTGTTCCTCGCGGGCTCGGTGCTCTCCGGGCTCGCCCAGTCCATGGCGCAGCTGGTGGTCTTCCGGGGCCTCCAGGGGATCGGCGCGGGCGGGCTGATGGTCGGCGCGCTCTCCGTGATCGGGGTGCTCGTCCCGCCCGGCGACCGGGCCCGGGTGCAGTCCGTGATCGGCGTGCTGATGCCGGTCGCCTTCGTCGGCGGACCGCTGCTCGGCGGCCTGCTCACCGAACGTCTCAGCTGGCGCTGGGCCTTCTACGTCAACCTGCCGATCGGGCTGTTCGCCCTGCTCGCGGTCGGTGTCGGGGTGCGGCTGCGCACCGAGCGGGTGCGCGCGCCGTTCGACTGGACCGGGGTCGTCCTGCTGACCACCGGAATCACCGCGCTCACCCTGGTCGGTACCTGGGGCGGGGTGGCCTACTCCTGGACCTCCCCGCAGCTGCTCGGCGCGGCGGCCGTCGCGGTGGTCGCGGTGGCCTGGTTCGTCCGGACCGAGCTGCGCGCCCCCGGGCCGCTGATCCCGCCCGCGCTGTTCCGCGTCCGCAACTTCACGGTCGCGCAGGTGCTCGCCTTCCTGTCCGGGGCGATCATGCTCGCCCTGATCGGCTACCTGCCGCAGTACTTCCAGTTCGTCCAGGGCGTCTCGCCCACCGTCGGCGGGCTGCTCCTGCTGCCGCTGATGCTCGGCATGATGGCCACCCAGCTGGTGACGGCGCGGCTGATGGGCCGGCCCGGCGGCGAGCGGCGCTACCCGCTGCTCGGCGGGGTGCTGGCCTTCGCCGGGTCCGCCCTGCTCCTGCTCCTCGGCCCCGGTACGCCGGTGGCCCTCGGCTCGGCGCTCACCGCCGTCGCCGGGGTCGGGATCGGCCTGCTGACCCAGAGCACCCTGCTGACCTCGATGGGCACCGTGCCGCCGCAGGACATGGGCGCGGCGATGGGCGTGGTGACGCTGTTGCGGAGCATCGGCGGCTCGCTGGGCATGGCCGTGCTCGGCGCGGTCTACTCGGCGCGGCTCACCGGCTCGCTCGCGGAGCACCTGGGCGCCGAGGACGCCGGCCGCCTCACCGGCGGCGCCCTGACGCCGTCGGCCCTCGCCGGGCTCCCGGGCGGGGTCCGGGACGCCGTCGGGGCCGCGGTCACCGGCGGGGTGCACGGCACGGCCGCGGGAGGCGCGGTGCTGGCCGCGGCGGCCGCGGCGGTCGCCCTCCTGGCCCGCCCGCAGCGGCCGGCGCCGCAGGAGCCGGCGGAGGCCGCCGCCGGGCCCCGGGTGGAGGCAGGGGCCTGAGAGGACCCACGGGGGATCGCGGGGGACCGCGGGGATCGCGGGGGACCGCGAGGGAACGGGGGGACGGGGGACGGGGGGACGGGGGAGACACGGCGGCCCCCGGCGGAGCAGGACTCCGCCGGGGGCCGTCAGGCTGCCGGGATCAGCACTCGATGACGTTCACGGCGAGGCCGCCGCGCGAGGTCTCCTTGTACTTGATCTTCATGTCGGCGCCGGTCTCCTTCATCGTCTTGATCGCCTTGTCCAGCGAGACGTGGTGCCGGCCGTCGCCGCGCAGAGCCATCCGGGCCGCGGTGACGGCCTTGACCGAGGCCATGCCGTTGCGCTCGATGCAGGGGATCTGGACCAGGCCGCCGACCGGGTCGCAGGTGAGGCCGAGGTTGTGCTCGATGCCGATCTCGGCGGCGTTCTCGACCTGCTCGGGGGTGCCGCCGAGGACCTCGGCGAGGCCGCCCGCGGCCATCGAGCAGGCGGAGCCGACCTCGCCCTGGCAGCCGACCTCGGCGCCGGAGATGGAGGCGTTCTCCTTGAAGAGCATGCCGATGGCGCCGGCCGCGAGCAGGAAGCGGACGATGCCGTCGTCGTCGGCGCCCGGGATGAAGTTCAGGTAGTAGTGCAGGACGGCCGGGATGATCCCGGCGGCGCCGTTGGTCGGCGCGGTGACGACCCGGCGGCCGGAGGCGTTCTCCTCGTTGACCGCCATCGCGTAGAGGGTCACCCACTCCATCGCGTTGGCCGGCCCGATGCCCTCGGCGCGCAGGGCACGGGCGCCGGACGCGGCCCGGCGGCGGACCTTCAGCCCGCCCGGCAGGATCCCCTCGCGGGACATGCCGGCCCGCACGCACTCCTGCATCACGGACCAGATCTCCAGCAGACCGGTCCGGATCTCCTCCTCGCTGCGCCAGGCCTTCTCGTTCTCCAGCATCAGGCCGGAGATGGACAGCCCGGTCTCCCGGCTGAGCCGCAGCAGCTCGTCACCGGTGCGGAAGGGGTACTTCAGCGCGGTGTCGTCGGGCTTGACCCGGTCCGCGCCGATCGCGTCCTCGTCCACGACGAAGCCGCCGCCGACCGAGTAGTAGGTCTTCTCCAGCAGGGTCGAGCCGTCCGCCGCGTACGCCCACAGGGTCATCCCGTTGGCGTGGTACGGCAGCGAGCGGCGGCGGTGCAGGACCAGCTGGGTGTCCGGGTCGAAGTCGATGCTGTGCTCGCCGAGCAGGTTGATCCGCTTCTCGGCGAGGATCCGCTCGACGTCCTTGTCGGCCTGGTCGACGTCGACGGTGCGGGGCGAGGCGTTCTCCAGGCCCAGCAGGACGGCCTTCGGGGTGCCGTGGCCGTGGCCGGTGGCGCCGAGCGAGCCGTACAGCTCCGCACGCACGCCCGTCACCCCGTCCAGCAGGCCCTCGGTGCGCAGTCGGCGGGCGAACATCCGGGCGGCGCGCATCGGGCCCACGGTGTGGGAGCTCGACGGGCCGATGCCGATGGAGAAGAGGTCGAAGACGCTGATGGCCACGGGGGACGTCCTTGTCTGGTCTCGTGGAAGGACTTGCGGGCAGGGAGGGGCCGACACGGGACGGGGCACCGCGCGCACTGTCCAGTGTGCGCGGTGCCCCGGGGCGCCAGGAACGCCGGAGGGGTGAGGCCGGTCACCCCGCCCGAACGATCACCGGAGTGATCAGAGGTTCGGGTACAGCGGGTACTTCTCGGCCAGGGCGGCGACCCGGGCCTTCAGCGCGGCGGCGACGGTCTCGTCGAAGGCGGGCTTGAGCGCCTCGGCGATGATGTCGGCGACCTCGCTGAAGTCCTCGGCCTGGAAGCCGCGGGTGGCCAGGGCCGGGGTGCCGATGCGCAGGCCCGAGGTGACCATCGGCGGACGCGGGTCGTTCGGGATCGCGTTGCGGTTGACGGTGATGCCGACCTCGTGGAGGCGGTCCTCGGCCTGCTGGCCGTCGAGCTGGCTGTTGCGCAGGTCGACCAGGACCAGGTGGACGTCGGTGCCGCCGGACAGCACGCTGGCGCCGGCCTCGGCCACGTCGGCCTGGAGCAGGCGCTCGGCGAGGATGCGGGCGCCGTCCAGGGTGCGCTGCTGGCGCTCCTTGAACTCCTCCGAGGCCGCGACCTTGAAGGCGACCGCCTTGCCGGCGATCACGTGCTCCAGCGGGCCGCCCTGCTGGCCGGGGAAGACCGCGGAGTTGATCTTCTTGGCGTACTCGGCCTTGGACAGGATGACGCCGCCGCGCGGGCCGCCCAGGGTCTTGTGGGTGGTGGTGGTGACCACGTCCGCGTAGGGGACCGGGTTCGGGTGCAGCCCGGCGGCCACCAGGCCGGCGAAGTGCGCCATGTCCACCATGAGCAGCGCGCCGACCTCGTCGGCGACCCGCCGGAACGCGGCGAAGTCGAGCTGACGCGGGTAGGCCGACCAGCCGGCGATGATCAGCTTCGGCTGGTGCTCCTTGGCGAGGCGCTCGACCTCGGCCATGTCGACCTGGCCGGTCTTCTCGTCCACGTGGTACGCGGCCACGTTGTAGAGCTTGCCGGAGAAGTTGATCTTCATGCCGTGGGTCAGGTGACCGCCGTGGGCCAGGCTCAGGCCCAGGATGGTGTCGCCCGGCTGGATCAGCGCGAACATCGCGGCGGCGTTGGCCTGCGCGCCCGAGTGCGGCTGGACGTTGGCGTGCTCGGCGCCGAACAGGGCCTTGATGCGGTCGATCGCGATCTGCTCGACCACGTCGACGTGCTCGCAGCCGCCGTAGTAGCGGCGGCCGGGGTAGCCCTCCGCGTACTTGTTGGTGAGCACCGAGCCCTGGGCCTCCATGACCGCCACCGGGGCGAAGTTCTCGGAGGCGATCATCTCCAGGGTGGTCTGCTGGCGGTGCAGCTCGGCGTCGACCGCGGCGGCGATCTCCGGGTCGAGGGCGTGCAGGGACTGGTTGAGAACCGTCATGGTGTGGTCTTCCCGGTGGAGGTGGAAAGGGGGCCGCGGCTGGGGCGGGGCGGCCGCCGCGCGGAGGCCGCCCCGGTCAGGTGTCTCAGCCGCCGATGAAGGCGGTGTACTCGTCCGCGCTGAGCAGGGTGTCGGTGGCCTCGACGCGCACCTTGATCAGCCAGGCGTTCCCGAACGGGTCCGCGTTCACGGACGCCGGGTCGTCGACGACGTCCTGGTTGATCTCGACGACCTCGCCGGTCACGGGGGAGAACAGGTCGCTGACCGACTTGGTGGACTCCAGCTCGCCACAGGTCTCCCCGGCGGTCACGGTGTCGCCGACCGCGGGCAGCTGCACGTAGACGATGTCACCGAGCGCGGTGGCGGCGTGCTCGGTGATGCCGATCGTGGAGACACCGTCCTCGGCGGCCGTCAGCCACTCGTGCTCCTTGGTGTACTGCAGGTGCTGGGGGTTGCTCATGGCGTCATTCTCCAGGATGGGAAGCGGGTACGACGAAGCGGGCCGCCGCGCGGACGGCTGCGACGTGCGTGTATGGGAAAACCGGGGCCCTGCGGAGGCTCGGGGCGTGGGCTCAGCGGGCGCGCTTGTAGAACGGCAGCGCCACGACCTGGACGGGCTCGTGCTTGCCGCGGACGTCCACCGCGACGGTGGTGCCGGGCTCCGCGTGGGCGGCGTCGACGTAGGCCATCGCGATCGGCCGGCCCAGGGTCGGGGACGGCGCGCCGGAGGTGATCCGGCCGATCGGCTCGCCCTCGGTGGAGACCACGGTGTACTCGGCGCGCGGCACCCGCTTGCCGTCGGAGACCAGGCCGACCAGCTTCTTCGGCGGGTTGGTCTCGGCCGCGGCGGCGGCCTGCTCCAGCGCCTTGCGGCCGACGAAGGCGCCCTCGTTGGTGGTCTTGTCGAAGCGCACGACCCGGCCCAGGCCCGCGTCGAACGGGGTCAGGTCGGTGGACAGCTCGTGCCCGTACAGCGGCATGCCGGCCTCCAGGCGCAGCGTGTCGCGGCAGGACAGGCCGCAGGGGATCAGGCCCCGGCCCTCGCCGGCGGCGGTCAGCGCCTGCCAGACCGGCTCGGCGTCGACCGGGTGGCAGAAGATCTCGAAGCCGTCCTCGCCGGTGTAGCCGGTGCGGGCGAGCAGCACGTCGCGGCCGGCCACCTTGGCCGGGAGGATCGCGTAGTACTTCAGCCCGGGCAGGTCGGCGTCGGTGGTCCCGGCCAGGATGCCGGTGGCCTCCGGGCCCTGGACGGCGATCAGCGCGTAGGTGTCGCGGTCGTCGGTGACGACGGCGTCGAAGCCCTTGGCACGGGCGATCAGCTCGTCGAGGACCAGCTGGGCGTTGGAGGCGTTGGCGACGACCAGGAAGGCGTCCTCGCGCAGGCGGTAGACGATCAGGTCGTCCAGGATGCCGCCGTCCTCGGCACAGATCATGGTGTAGCGGGCGCGCAGCTCGCCCAGCGCGGAGACGAAGCCGACCAGCGCGTGGTCCAGCATCTCGCCGGCCTGCGGGCCGGTGACGGTGATCTCGCCCATGTGGGAGAGGTCGAACAGGCCGGCCTTGGTGCGGACGGCGAGGTGCTCCTCGCGCTCGCTGCCGTAGCGCAGCGGCATGTCCCAGCCGGCGAAGTCGGTCATGGTCGCGCCGAGGGCGCGGTGCAGCGCGTCGAGCGCGGTCAGGCGGAGGGACGACATGGCCAGGAACTCCTCGGTCGGGGCACTCAGGGGTGCACGCGCCGGACCGGACCCGAAACGGGGCCGACCCTGCGCGCGGGCATGCGGCGGCGTGGGTCTCCCCATCTGTCGTCGAACCTGAGAGCTTCACCGCCCGCCGCCCGCAGCCGTTTCCAGCTTGGGGGACAGCATGGCGGCTTGCACCGTGGGTGGGCGCACGACAGGGCCGGGCGCCGCTTTCCAGATGTGCCTAACCCGTGCGGTAGGGGTGCCTGAGAGATTCCGGGGAGGACTTGCTCCTTCGGCGCCGGCTGTGCCTGAACGGCACTCCGGGCTCTCCCGCGCGGGTTCGAGCGGCCGGTATGGAGTTGGTGGGGCCCGCGGCGCATGCCGTCGGACGGGCACATCATGGCACGTCCCGGAGCGGGAGGGGAGAGGGGACCCGGTCACATCGGCCGGACCCGAACACGAGTCCTGACCCCACACCCCCCTCGCCTCTAGACTGCTGCGCGTCGGCGCAGCAGAGGGCGGCCGACCGGCAGAGGGCGGAATCGGCGGCGCATGGGGTACCCGGTGGAGCAGCAGCAGGGGTGGGGCGGAGCGGACGAGGCGCCGGCGGGCGGCTCGTGGCCGGCCAACGAGCTGGAGCAGGTGCTGACCGCGGCCCTGGGCGATCCGGGCGCGACGGCACGGGTGATCGAGGTGCTGGCCCGCAGTCAGGTCTGGGTGCCGCTGCCGGCCGGGGCCGACCCGCAGGGGCAGGCGCTGGACCTGCCGACCGTCGAGCTGGGCGGGGACCCGTACGTGCCGGTGTTCTCCTCCCAGGAGGTGTTCCTCCAGCAGGCGCCGGGGATGGCCTTCGCGATCGCCCCGGTGTGGGAGTTCGCCCGCGGACTGCCGCTGGGCGTGGGCATCGCGGTGAACCCGGACGCGGCGGTGGGCATCCCGGTGCCGCCGCAGGGCGTCGCCGAGCTGCGCCGCGGTCCGCGCGAGGACCGCTGGGAGTCGGCCGGGGACGCCTCGGCACCGACCGGCGGGCGGGTGGCGCTGCGCGAGCCGGTGCCGGGCGAGGACCCGGAGCACTTCCTGGCCGCCTGCCGGGGCGAACTGTCGGCACTGCCCGGGGTGCTGACCGCGCGCAGGGCGCTGGCCAGCATCGAGGGCGAGCCGACCGTGATGTTCGTGGGCGTCCAGTTGGACCCGGCGGCCCCGGCCGACCCGGCCGCGGTGAACGACGCGCTCGGCCGAGCGCTGGGAACCGCGCCGCTGCCCGGCGGCGTCCACCTCGTACTGCTCGACCTCGCCGACGACCCGGTGGTCGAGTGGCTGCTCACCCGGGTACTGCCGTTCTATACGCGGGCCTGAGCGGGTCCGGATCAAAGGCACGTCGCCGTGGCGGTGGCCGGTGCCGCGCCATAGGGTGCGTGCAGACGGCCGACGGGCCGGCGGGTTGAGGGAAAGAGGCGCGGCGAGGTGGGCGCATGAGTGCGGGAACGGGAGCGGGCGGTGTGCCGGGGGCCTGGGGCCAGGCACCGGCCGGGCGCCCGGGAGCTGATCCCGGCGCGTTGGAGCGCGCCCTGCGCGATGTCGCGCCGGAGCGCTACGACGCGTACGAGCGGCTGCTGCACGCGCTGGCGGACGGCCAGGTCTGGATGCTGCTGTGGCACGGCACCCCGGGCAGCCCGGACGCGCAGTACGGGAACATGGAGATCAGCGGCCACGGCTACGCGCCCGCCGTCACCTCGTCCGAACAGCTGACCTCCTCCGGCTGGGCCCGGGCCCACGAGGTCATCTCCGGCCGGGAGATCGCGGCCTCGCTGTACCGCACCCGCTGGGGCCTGTGGCTCAATCCGCACGCGCCCGGCGGAGGCGTCGGGGTGCCCTGGGCCGACCTGCGGCGGATCGCTGCCGGCCTGGACCGGCTGCCGGCGGGCCCGTTGAAGCTGAGCGAGCCGCAGTTGAACGCCCAGCCGTTCTTCGCGCTGCTGGAGCGGCAGGCCGTCGAGGTGCGCGCGGTACGGGCGCTGCGCCGGGCCTGGGTGCAGCCCGCGGTGGGCGAGCCGTACCTGGCCATCGGCCTTGACCTGTACGAGAGTTCGCCGCCGGCCGTGGAGGCGGTGCGGGCGCTGATGCAGCGCGCGATCGCGGTGGCCCCGGAGGGGCTCGCGGTGTCCACGGTGGCGATGTCGGACGAGTACGACCCGGTGGCGCTGTGGATGCGCGCCAACGCCCGGCCGTTCTTCGACCGGGAGGCGGGCCGACCGCCGACGGGCCCCTACCCGCCGGTGCCCCCGCCGCCCTACCCCGGCCAGTCGATGCCGGGCTACGCGTACGGAACCCAGCCGCCGGCGCAGGGCTGGCAGCAGCAACCGCAGCGGCCCTGGCCCGGCTACCCCGGGCGCTGATTGCCAAAACTCATTCCCCGAAGCCGACTTGATTGTCCATCAAGTCGGCTTCGATGCTTTCCGGACGAATTTCCTGAAGTGCGACCCGGTCATCTTGACATGGCAGTTACAGCCATGTGAAGAGGTATATGCCAGAGATCGGGGAGGTGCATGCACACAGATCACAGTTGGGCATCTGTCGGTTGGCAGGGCTGGCGCAAGCCAGTTCGGATGGCAGAGAGTTCTGCGCAACGCACCGCGCGTGCTGGAACCCCACAAAGGTGAGCGCGTACGCCGACAGCCCGTCCACGCGACGCCCATCCCGCGTGGTGGCAGTGCCTGTGCACGACGCACTGCCGTCAACACCCGCTCCTCCTAAGCACTTCCGCACGTCCGCAGCCGCACCGCCGAAGCCGGCGACCGGCACCCGTGGGCCGGCCACCGTCGGCGAGGGGACCAACTGACCATGACCGCATCCGTGACCACCGCCGGGAACGAACCGGAGGCACCCGCCGCCGCCAGCCCGGCCAAGAAGATCGAGGGCCGCTCCCTCGGCCAGATCGCCTGGACCCGCTTCAAGCGGGACAAGGCCGCCGTCGCCGGCGGCATCGTGGTGATCCTGCTGATCCTGCTCGCCGTGCTGGCCAAGCCGATCGAGTCGATGTTCGGGCTCGACCCGGACGCCCTCCACCAGGACCTCCTGGACGCCGACCTCGGTGGCCTGCCGTTCGGCGACTGGGGCGGCATGAGCTGGGACCACCCGCTCGGCATCGACCCGCTCCAGGGCCGTGACCTGCTCACCCGCGTCATCGAGGGCTCCTGGGTCTCCCTGCTGGTCGCCTTCGGCGCGACCCTGCTGTCCAACACCATCGGCACCGTGCTCGGCATCATGGCCGGCTACTACGGCGGCTGGGTGGACACCCTGATCAGCCGGGTGATGGACGTCTTCCTGGCGTTCCCGCTGCTGCTCTTCGCCATCGCGATCTCGACCTCGCTGCAGGGCGGGGCGTTCGGCCTGCACGGCCTGCCGCTGCACATGCTGGTGCTGATCTTCGTGATCGGCTTCTTCAACTGGCCCTACATGGGCCGGATCGTGCGCGGCCAGACCCTCTCGCTGCGCGAGCGGGAGTTCGTCCACGCCGCCCGCAGCCTGGGTGCCCGCGGTCCGTTCATCCTGTTCAAGGAACTGCTGCCCAACCTGGTCGGTCCGATCCTGGTCTACTCGACGCTGCTGATCCCGACCAACATCCTCTTCGAGGCGGGGCTGAGCTTCCTCGGCGTCGGCATCCAGCCGCCCCAGGCCTCCTGGGGCGGGATGCTCCAGGACGCGATCCGGTACTACCAGGTGGACCCCCAGTACATGGTGGTCCCCGGCCTGGCGATCTTCGTGACCGTGCTCGCCTTCAACCTGCTCGGCGACGGCCTGCGCGACGCCCTCGATCCCAAGAACAACTGACCACGCGTCACCCGTCAGCAACGCACGATCGACTGACCCCGCGTCAGGACCCTCGACACCTCCTCCACCTCCCCAAGGGGTTGATCTCACCCATGCGCAGGTCCCGTACCGTCGCCCTGACCGCTGCGGCCGCCGCCGCGGTCCTGGTCGTCACCGGCTGCACCAGCTCGTCGAAGGGCGGCTCCTCCTCGTCCTCCTCCGGCGCCGCCGAGGGCGGCTCCGGCGCCAACGCCGCCACCAAGGGCGTCGTCAACGCCTCGGACAAGAAGGGCGGGACGGTGACCTTCGAGATGAAGGGCACCCCGGACTCGCTCGACCCGGGCAACACGTACTACGCGTACATCTACAACTTCTCGCGTCTGTACGCCCGTTCGCTCACCACCTTCAACCCGGCGCCGGGCGACGCGGGCAACAAGCTCGTCCCCGACCTCGCCGAGTCGATGGGCCAGGTCAGCCCGGACGGCCTCACCTGGACGTACAAGCTGCGCAAGGGCCTGAAGTACGACGACGGCAGCGCGATCTCCGCGAAGGACGTCAAGTACGCCATCGAGCGCTCGAACTACGCGCTGGACGTCAACTCCAACGGCCCGGTCTACTTCCGCGAGCACCTGGTGGACAACGCCACGCCGTACGCCGGCCCGTACAAGGACAAGGACGGCGGCCTCGACTCGATCGAGACGCCGGACGACACCACGATCGTCTTCCACCTGAAGCACCCCTTCGCCGACTTCGACTACCTGGTCAGCGCCCCGCAGACCGCGCCCGTCCCGCAGGCCAAGGACACCGGCTCGGACTACGTGAAGAAGATCGTCTCCTCCGGCTCCTACAAGTTCGAGTCCTACGAGGACGGCAAGCAGGCCGTCCTGGTCCCGAACACCAACTGGGACCCGAGCACCGACCCGATCCGCAAGCAGCTCGCGGACAAGATCCTGCTCAGGATGAACATCGACCAGGCCACCATCGACAAGGACCTGCTGGCCGGCAACGCCCAGGTCGACCTGGTGGGCGGCGGCGTCGACCCGCAGACCCAGGCGCAGATCCTCCAGAACCCCAAGCTGAAGGCCAACACCGACAACGCCTACGGCGGCCGCCTGGTCTACATGGCGATCAACTCCAAGATCGCGCCGTTCGACAACATCGAGTGCCGCAAGGCCGTGCAGTACGCGGTCGACAAGGTCTCCGTGCAGACCGCGCTCGGCGGCCCGATCCGCGGCCAGATCGCCAACAGCGTCCTGCCGGCCGACATCCCGGGCCACCAGGACTTCAACCTGTACGAGACCAAGGACAACAAGGGCGACGAGGCCAAGGCCAAGGAAGCCCTGAAGGCCTGCGGCAAGGAGGGCGGCATCAACACCGTCCTGTCGGCCCGCACCGAGCGCGCCACCGAGGTCGCCGCGGCCACCTCGATCCAGGCCGCGCTGAAGAAGGTCGGCATCAACGCCGAGATCCAGCAGTACCCGCAGGGCAAGTACCTCCAGGACGCCGCCGGCTCGCCGCAGTTCGCGGCCGAGCACAACATCGGCCTGATGATGATGCAGTGGGGCGCCGACTGGCCGACCGGCTTCGGCTTCCTCCAGCAGATCGTCGACGGCCGCACCATCAAGCCGTCCGGCAACAACAACCTGGCGCAGCTGGACGACCCCGCGGTCAACAAGCTGATCGACGACTCCGCGATCAACACCGACAAGGCGGCCCGCGAGAAGATCTACGGCGACATCGACAAGAAGGTCATGGAGCAGGCGGTCTACGTGCCGCTGACCTACTTCAAGGTCTTCCTGTACCGGCCGGACAACGCCACCAACATGGTCTCCACGTCGGCGTTCTCGGGTGAGTACGACTACCTGAACATCGGCACCAAGTAAGAGCCTGGCTCCGCATCCCTGAAGGCAGGTGAAGGCAGCGGCGCCCGCCGCCCTCCGGAAGATCCCGGACGGCGGCGGGCCGCCGGAGCCGCCCAACTGTGTTTGCCTACATCATCCGCAGGATCATCGCGGCGGCGATTTTGCTGCTGGTCGTCAGCGCCGTCACCTTCGCGATCTTCTTCCTGCTCCCGCGCCTCGCCGGGGAGACGGCCGACCAACTGGCCGCCCAGTACATCGGGAAGAACCCGTCGCCCGAGGCGATCGCGGCGGTCAAGCAGAACCTCGGCCTCGACCAACCGCTCTACAGCCAGTACGGCAAGTTCCTCAAGGGGCTGGTCAGCGGAGCCGAGTACACGTTCGGCCCGGAACCGGCCACCTGTCACGTGCCCTGCTTCGGCTACTCCTTCAAGAACCACCTCGAGGTCTGGCCCGAGCTGACCAAGCGGATCCCGGTCACCGTCTCGCTGGCCGCCGGCGCGGCCGTGCTCTGGCTGGTCTCCGGCGTCGCCACCGGCGTCGTCTCCGCGCTCAAGCCGCGCTCGATCTTCGACCGGCTCTCCATGGGCGTCGCGCTCGCCGGCGTCTCGCTGCCGGTCTTCTTCACCGGCGCGCTGCTGCTCACGCTGTTCAGCTACGAGTGGCCGATCCTGGACAACCTGCAGTACGTGAACCTCACCGACGACCCGCTGATGTGGGCCCGCAACCTGATCCTGCCGTGGATCTCGCTGGCCTTCCTCTACTCCGCGCTCTACGCCCGGCTCACCCGCGCCGGAATGCTGGAGACCATGAGCGAGGACTACATCCGCACCGCCCGGGCCAAGGGCCTGGTCGAGCGCAAGGTCGTCACCCGGCACGGGCTGCGCGCCGCGCTCACCCCGATCGTCACGATCTTCGGCATGGACCTCGGGCTGCTGCTCGGCGGTGCGCTGATCACCGAGCAGGTCTTCTCGCTCCAGGGCGTCGGCCAGTTCGCCGTCCAGGCGATCTCCGACAACGACCTGCCCAAGATCCTCGGCGTCACCCTGCTGGCCGCCTTCTTCATCGTCGTCTGCAACCTCGTGGTCGACCTCCTGTACGCGCTCGTCGACCCCCGGGTGAGGCTCTCGTGACCGACCTCCAGAAGACCCCGGCGGACGCCGCCCCGACCCCGACCGGCGACCCGTTCCTCTCCGTGCGCGACCTGCGGATCCACTTCGACACCGACGACGGCCTCGTCCGCTCGGTGGACGGGGTCAGCTTCGACCTGCACAAGGGCCGCACCCTCGGCATCGTCGGCGAGTCCGGCTCCGGCAAGTCCGTCACCTCGCTCGGCATCATGGGCCTGCACCGCTCCAAGCGGGCCCGGATCAGCGGCGAGATCCGGCTGAACGGCGAGGACCTGGTCGCGGCCGGCCCGGACCGGGTGCGCCAACTGCGCGGCCGCGAACTGGCGATGATCTTCCAGGACCCGCTGACCGCGATGCACCCCTACTACACGGTGGGGCAGCAGATCGTCGAGGCGTACCGGGTGCACCACCCCCAGGCCACCAAGAAGCAGGCCCGGGCCCGCGCCGTCGAGATGCTCGACCGGGTCGGCATCCCCCAGCCGGACCGCCGGGTGGACGACTACCCGCACCAGTTCTCCGGCGGCATGCGCCAGCGCGCGATGATCGCCATGGCGCTGGTCAACGACCCCTCCCTGCTGATCGCCGACGAGCCCACCACCGCCCTGGACGTCACCGTCCAGGCGCAGATCCTGGACCTCATCCGCGACCTCCAGGAGGAGTTCGGCTCCGCCGTCATCATCATCACCCACGACCTCGGAGTGGTCGCCGAACTGGCCGACGACATCCTGGTCATGTACGGCGGCAAGTGCGTCGAGCGCGGCCCCGCCGAGACCCTCTTCGACGCGCCCGAACACCCCTACACCTGGGGGCTGCTGGGCTCGATGCCGCGGCTGGACCGGGAACTCCAGGACCGGCTGGTGCCGGTCAAGGGCACCCCGCCCAGCCTGATCAACGTGCCGTCCGGCTGCGCGTTCCACCCGCGCTGCCCGTACGCCGACCGGACCGGCGGGCGCTCCACGAGCGAGGTCCCGGTGCTGGCCGAAGCCGCGCCCGGACACTTCGCGGCCTGCCACCTGGCGGCCGACGAGCGGCACCGCGTCTTCGCCGAAGAGATCGCGCCCCGGCTGTGAGCCCGGCCTCGTACCACCTTTCTGGAGAGAACCGATGACGGACACTCAGACGGCGAGCATCCCGTCGCCGGCCCCCGCCCCCGGCCGCGAGCCGCTGCTGAAGGTGGCCGGCCTGACCCGGCACTTCCCGATCCGCGGCGGGCTGCTGCGGCGCCAGACCGGCGCGGTGCGGGCCGTCGACGGCATCGACTTCACGGTCAACGCCGGTGAGACGCTGGGCGTCGTGGGCGAGTCCGGCTGCGGCAAGTCGACCATGGGCCGACTGGTCACCCGGCTCGACGAACCGACCGGCGGGACCATCGAGTTCGAGGGCACCGACATCACCCACCTGGGCGTCGGGGCGATGCGGCCGCTGCGCCGCGACATCCAGATGATCTTCCAGGACCCGTACTCCTCGCTGAACCCCCGGCACACCGTCGGCACCATCGTGGGAGCGCCGTTCAAGCTCCAGGACGCGGTGCCGGCGGGCGGCCTCAAGAAGGCCGTCCAGGACCTGCTGGAGCTCTGCGGCCTCAGCCCCGAGCACTACAACCGCTACCCGCACGAGTTCTCCGGCGGCCAGCGCCAGCGCATCGGCATCGCCCGGGCGCTCGCGCTCAAGCCGAAGATGATCGTCGCGGACGAGCCGGTCTCGGCGCTGGACGTGTCGATCCAGGCGCAGGTGGTCAACCTGCTGGACGACCTCCAGACGGAGCTCGGGCTGACCTACCTGATCATCGCGCACGACCTCTCGGTGGTCCGGCACGTCTCGGACCGGGTCGCGGTGATGTACCTCGGCAAGATCGTCGAGATCGCCGACCGGGACTCGCTCTACCGCAGCCCGATGCACCCGTACACCAACGCGCTGATGTCCGCGGTGCCCGTCCCGGACCCGCGCCGCCGCCAGCGCGCGGGCCGCGAGCGGATCCTGCTCAAGGGCGACGTCCCCTCGCCGATCAACCCGCCCAGCGGCTGCCGCTTCCGCACCCGGTGCTGGAAGGCGCAGGACGTGTGCGCGAGCCAGGAGCCGCCGCTGGTGGCGCTCAAGACCGGGCACCAGGTGGCGTGCCACTTCCCCGAGCTCCGCGAGGGGAACGACCAGCACGGCCCGGAGAACGCTCCGGAGGGCGCTCCCGGGAACGTGACGGAGGGCGCCACGGCCTGAGGCCCCGAACGAGGGAGGCCGCCCGTCCCCGGGATCCGGGGACGGGCGGCCTCTTCGGCGTTCGCGGGTCGCGCGGCTCAGGCGCCGCCGGTCGGCTCCGGTGCCGGCTCCGGCTCGCGCGGGGCCGGGGCGGCCGCGGCGGGCGGCGCGGGGGAGGGCGCCGGGAAGCGGCGGTCCAGCGCCCGGACCACCCGGCGGCCGAGGTTCTGGAACGGGATCTCCACCAGCCGGTACGACAGGTAGGCGAGCACCACGAGCGCCCCGAGGTAGCCGAGGGTGAGCACGGCCTGCCCCCTCAGCCCGACGAGCGGCGGGCGGCTCCTGAGCTGCCAGCCGACGAGGAACATCAGCGGGCCGTGCAGCAGGTACACCGAGAAGCTGATCGTGCCGAGCCCGCTGAGCCAGCGCGGGAAGCGCCGGCGGCGCAGCAGCATGGCGGCCGCGAACAGGGCCCAGGCGGCCAGGTAGGCGAAGGAGAAGGACTGCCAGGACGGCGTCCAGGTGTGCCACAGCGCGGTGTCGCGGTTGTACAGGTAGCCGACCGTGACACCGGTGACGACCACGAAGGCGCAGCAGAGCAGGGCCGGGAGCCGGTCGAGCTGACCGTGCTCCAGCCGGTACAGCACGGTGCCGGCGAACATGGTCGCGAAGATCAGCATGGTCTCGAAGCCGGTGGTCCGGTTGTTCACCGTGATCAGGACCAGGCCCAGGCCGCCCAGCAGCAGCGCGCCCCAACGGGTCAGGTCCGGGCGGGCGGTGGCGATGCAGGCCATCGCCATCAGCACCACGATCCCGCCGGCCACCACCAGGTTCCTGGTGGCCGGGAGGTCCACCGAGATGCCGCCGATCGGCAGCCAGGTGCCGAGCACCAGGGCGGCGGCGGCGAAGCCGACCGTGATCGGCGCGCTGCGCCGGTGCCACCCCTGCACGAAGAGGGCCGACACGAAGTAGTAGAAGACCATCTCGTAGGTGAGCGACCACATCACCCCGAGCGTGCTGGGAACCCCCAGCAGGTCCTGCAGCAGCAGGCCGTTGGCGGCGAACGACAGCGCCGGATGCTCGAAGGTGAAGCCCTGGACGATCTGGTCACCGCGGGGCAGCACCAGCAGGCTCGCCACCACCGCGACGGCCACCGCGGGGTAGATGCGGAAGAACCGCCCCGTCCAGAACGCCCGGACGTCACCGCGCCGTTCCAGCGAGGCCGGGATGATGTAGCCGCTGACCAGGAAGAACAGCATCACGCCGAAGAAACCGAGGTCCAGGTACCGCGGCACCCGGCTCGCGTGCGGGATCTTGTCCATCAGCCCGAAGTGGTGCATGGCGACGGCGAGGGCGGCGATGCCGCGCAGCGCGTCCAGCCAGCCGAGCCGGGCGGCGGAGGGGGAGCGCGGCGGCTTCGACTCCGGCGACTCCGGGTGCGGTGACTCCGGCGGCGGGCCGGCGGGGGCCGGTGTCGGGTCCGGCGTCGACCGGGGCTTCACGAGCTTCACAGGCGGAGGCTAGCGGAATCCGCCCGGCGCCACGGGCAGGGAAGCACGCGTCCGGACTCCGGCGGGGCGTTCGTATCCGGACGGTGGACGTGCACCGGAGCACCAGGCCGCATCGGGTACACATGGACGGTGACATCCCAGCTCTTCCCGTCCGACGTGCAGCAGTCGCTGGACCTCGTCGGCATCTTCGTCTTCGCCCTCTCCGGGGGCCTGCTCGCCGTCCGCAAGAACATGGACATCTTCGGGATCTGTGTCCTCGCCGAGGTCACCGCCCTGGGCGGCGGGGTGATGCGCGACCTCGTGATCGGCGCGACCCCGGTCGCCGCGTTCACCAACCTCGGCTACTTCGTGACCCCGCTCGGCGCCGCCCTGGTGGTGTTCTTCCTGCACCCGGAGGTCGAGCGGATCAACCGGGCGGTGCAGACCCTGGACGCCCTCGGGCTCGGGCTGTTCTGCGTGACCGGCACCGCCAAGGCGCACGACTTCGGACTCGGCGCCGTCGCCGCGATCGCGCTCGGCATGGTGACCGCGGCCGGCGGCGGGGTGATCCGCGACGTGCTGGCCGGGGAGATCCCCTCGCTGCTGCGCTGGGACCGCGAGATCTACGCCGTCCCCGCCCTGGTCGGCGCCACCGTGGTCGCGCTGCTGATCGCCGCCGACCGCCTCACCGGTGTGACCGGCACCGCCGCCGCGCTCACCGCCTTCGGGCTGCGGATGCTCGCCCTGAAGTACGGCTGGCGGGCCCCGCGTGCCTGGCACCGCAACGGGTCTCGCACCAGCGAGGAGTAGGCGAGCCGCCGTACGCGAGCGAGATCGCCTCGGCGGTGCAGAGCAGTTCCGGCACCATCCGGGCCAGTTCGGCCGGCGGCACCTCGCTCGCCGGGGCGCTCAGCGCGCAGGCCGCCACCGTCCGTCCGCCGCTGCCCGCCACCGGCGCGGCCACGCAGGTCACCGGCTCCCGGTGCTCGCGGGACTCGGCGGCCCAGCCGCGGCGGCGCACCGCCGCCAGCTCGGGCTCCCCGGGGGCGTCGTCCGCGGACAGCCCGGCGAGCAGCACCCGGCCGACCGCCGTCCCGTCGACCGGCGCGCGGCGCCCGATCCTGGACGGCTCGGAGCCCGGCTGCCCGGCCACCTCGTCCAGGTAGAGCACCTCGCCCTCGTGCAGGACGGCGAGCCGGACGGTGAAGCCGCAGCGGGCGTTGAGCGCGGCCAGGTACGGCGCGGCGACCTGCCGGACGTCGAAGTCCTCCAGCGCGCGGTGGGCCAGCGAGAGCACCCGGCCGCCGATCCGGTAGCGCAGATCCGGCTGGCGGCGGGCGAATCCGTGCTCCTCCAGGGTGCGCAGCAGCCGCAGGGCGGTGGACTTGTGCACCCCGAGGCTGCTGGCGGCCTGCTCCAGCGAGAGCGGCGCGTCGCCGAGTGCGTCGAGCAGGGTCAGCGCGCGGTCGACCGACTGCGACATGGCGTTTCCCGTGGATCCGGCTGACTGGTGGCGTCAGGCTAACCGCTGGGTGGCTCAGTGGTACAAACCAGTGCCGGACGCGGGCGTCCGGCGGCGGTGCGCGGGGCTTGGTCACGGCGGTGCGCGGGGCGGTGCGCCCGCGGTGCGGCGGCGGTGCAGCGGCGGCGGTGCGGCGGCGGTGTGCGGCGCGGGTGGCCGGATCAGTGCGTAGCCCTGGAAGGGCGTACGGTGCCGCGCTCTACAATCGGATGGTTATGCCATACCTGGACCATGCGGCGACCACGCCGATGCTGCCCGAGGCGATCGCCGCGATGTCGGCGCACCTGGGGGTGGTCGGCAACGCCTCGGCCCTGCACGCGGCCGGCCGCCGGGCCCGCCGGGTGGTCGAGGAGTCCCGGGAGTCGCTGGCCGAGTCGCTGGGCGCCCGCCCCAGCGAGATCGTGCTCACCGGCGGCGGTACCGAATCCGACAACCTGGCCGTCAAGGGCCTGTACTGGGCCCGCCGGGACGCCGACCCGGCCCGCACCCGGGTGCTGTGCAGCCCGGTCGAGCACCACGCGGTGCTGGACGCGGTGCACTGGCTCTCCGAGCACGAGGGCGCCGACGTCGAGTACCTGCCGGTGGACGGCCACGGCCGGGTGCACCCGGAGGCGCTGCGCGAGGCGGTCGAACGCGATCCGGCCTCGGTGGCGCTGGTCACCGTGATGTGGGCCAACAACGAGGTCGGCACCGTCCAGCCGGTGCGCGAACTGACCGCTGTGGCGGCCGAGTACGGCATCCCGGTGCACGCCGACGCGGTGCAGGCGCTCGGTCAGGTCCCGGTCTCCTTCGCCGAATCCGGGCTCACCGCGCTCACCGTCACCGGGCACAAGATCGGCGGCCCGTTCGGCATCGGCGCGCTGCTGCTCTCCCGGGGCGCCACGCCCGTACCGCTGCTGCACGGCGGCGGGCAGGAGCGCGACGTGCGCTCCGGCACCCTGGACGCCCCCGGCGCGGCCGGCTTCGCGGCCGCCGCGGCCTGGGCCGTGGCGCACCGGGCCGAGCACGCCGTCACCCTGGGCGCGCTGCGGGACGACCTGGTGGCCTCCGTGCTGGACGCCGTCCCGGACGCGATCCTCAACGGCGACCCGTCCGCCGAGGGCCGGCTGCCCGCCAACGCCCACTTCTCCTTCCCCGGTTGCGAGGGCGACGCCCTGCTGATGCTGCTGGACGCCCAGGGCATCGAGTGCTCCACCGGCTCGGCCTGCTCCGCGGGGGTTCCGCAGCCCAGCCACGTGCTGCTCGCCATGGGCGTCGACCCGCTGCTGGCGCGTGCCTCGCTGCGGTTCTCGCTCGGGCACACCTCGGTGCGGGAGGACGTGACGGCGCTGGCGGAGGCCATCGGGCCGGCGGTGCAGCGGGCGCGCAACGCCGGGCTGGCCTCGGTACGGCGGTAGCCACCGCGCCGGGCCGGCTTTCGGTGCGGCGGTGATTCCCGCGCGGGGGTGGGCATGTCCGGCGGCCCCGTAGGCTTGTACTCACCATGACTGACTTCCCGGGTGCCCCGACCACACCGTCCACCGGCCGCCTGCGCGTGCTCGCGGCGATGTCCGGCGGAGTCGACTCCGCCGTCGCCGCCGCGCGCGCCGTCGAAGCCGGGCACGAGGTGACCGGCGTCCACCTGGCGCTGTCCAGCAACCCGCAGTCCTTCCGGACCGGCGCGCGCGGCTGCTGCACGATCGAGGACTCCCGGGACGCCTGGCGCGCGGCCGACGTGATCGGCATCCCCTTCTACGTGTGGGACCTCGCCGAGCGCTTCCGCGAGGACGTGATCGACGACTTCGTCGCCGAGTACGCCGCCGGGCGCACCCCCAACCCCTGCCTGCGCTGCAACGAGAAGATCAAGTTCGCGGCGCTGCTGGACAAGGCCGTCGCGCTGGGCTTCGACGCCGTCTGCACCGGCCACTACGCCCGGATCGTCGACCTGCCGGACGGCTCCCGCGAGCTGCACCGTGCCGTGGACGGCGCCAAGGACCAGTCGTACGTGCTCGGCGTGCTCGACGCCGACCAGCTCGCCCACTCGCTCTTCCCGCTCGGCGACACCACCAAGGACGCCATCCGCGAGGAGGCCGAGCGCCGGGGCCTGGCCGTGGCGAAGAAGCCCGACAGCCACGACATCTGCTTCATCGCGGACGGCGACACCCAGGGCTTCCTGGCCAAGCACCTCGGCACCGCGACGGGCGACATCCTCGACGTCGACGGCACCAAGCTGGGCGAGCACGACGGGGCGTACGGCTTCACCATCGGCCAGCGCAAGGGCCTGCGGATCGGCCGCCCGGCCGCCGACGGCAAGCCGCGGTACGTGCTGGACATCTCCCCGGTGAACAACACCGTCACCGTCGGCCCGGTGGAGGGCCTCGACGTCACCGGGCTGACGGCCATCCGCCCCCGCTGGTGCGGCACCGAGCCCCTGGCCGACGGCCGCTACACCGCCCAGCTGCGGGCCCACGGCGAGGAGGTGCCGGTGAGCGCCTCGGTCGTGGACGGCGAGCTGCGGGTGCGGCTGGACGCCCCGGTGCGGGGCATCGCCCCCGGCCAGGCCGTGGTCCTCTACGACGGCACCCGCGTCGTCGGCTCGGCCACCATCGCCTCCACCGAGCGCCCGGCCGTCACCGCCTGAGCGGGAGCACGTCCGCGGGGGAGTCCAGCCAGGCCCACTGGGCCTGCTCGGTGACCGTGAGGCCGAACCGCTCGGAGCCGGGGCAGCCGTGCTCCTCCCACCAGCGGTGGGCGTCCTCGATGCGGTCTCCGACCGGATGGCCGAGGTCTACGCCGTACGCGTCCTGGACGCACTCCGCGACGACACCGCACCGACCATCCGCACCCATGACGGCCGACACCTGCTCTGACCCGTCGGCCTGCTCGCGGAGCAGGCCGCCGGGCATCGGGATCTTCACGGTCCGGCACCTCGTTCGGGTGAAATGATGGCGGGCCCGCCGACCGTACGGGACCATGAACTACGGTCGGTTCCAGGCCCGTACACGGAGTGGAGGTGCCGCAGTGTCCTACGAGCCGAGGCTGGCAGCGGCGCTGTCCGGCGCCACCCTGCGCCAGCTCTCGCACTGGCGGAAGGCCACAGCCTCACAGGGTGCCGTCCTGGTGCCCGAGCTCTCCGCGGCGCGGCCGATCCTCTACTCGTTCCGGGACGTCGTCGCCCTCCGCATCTGCGTCCGGCTGCGCCAGGAGGCGTCGCTCCAGAAGATCCGTCGCGCGCTGGACACCCTGCGTGACGGTCTCGACGAGCAGAAGCACCTGTCCAGCTACCGGCTGGTGGCCGGGGACGGCACGATCTACCTCGCGGCGCCCGATCACGCGGTCGATCTGGTCCGCAGGCGCGGCAACGTGGTCATCCACGACCTGGTCGACGTGCTGCAGCCGTTCTACCGGAACGGCCGCCAGATCCCGGCCCTGCTGCGCCCCCGGAACCACCTGACCGTCGACCCGCTGGTGCGTGGCGGTGAGCCGGTGATCGAGGGAACGCGGATTCCCGCCTCCGAGGTCGCCTCGCTCCTGAAGGACGGCATCCCACCGGAGTCGGTGAAGGACTTCTACCCCGGTGTCGCCCCGGAGGCGGCGCGAGACGCGGCAGACTTCACGGCCTACGTGGACAGCTACGCGGACGAGGGGCCCCGGCAGGCCGCGTCTTGAGGATCCTGCTCGACGAGAACGTCCCGCTCCCCTTGGTCCACATGGCACGGCTGCTCGTGAAGCGGCACGAACTCCGGCACGTGGCCGAGACCGACGGCTGGGCGGGTACCAAGGACGTCGAGCTCTACGCGAGGGCCGCCTCGGCGGGCTTCCACGCCGTGATCACCAACGACACCAAGCAGATGGCCCGGCCACTGGAGGTGGCCGCGATCGCCGCGTCCGGGCTGCACCGGATCGAGTACCGTCACAACCACAAGCACGGCGGTCTGGTGGGGCTCGGGGTCGCCGTCGCGACGGTGTGCGCGGGACTGCCGCACGCGCTGGGCGAGTTGGAGAGGGCCTCCGGTCAGCTGCTGATATCGCTCACCTCGATCGACCCCTCGCACCAGAACCGCCTACGAGTCGTGGACCCGTCCGCGAGCCCGCCGAAGCACTGGCCGGCCCCCGACCGTCCGCTCCCGGGGCCACGTGCGGGTAATAGCGGTGAGCGGTGTGCCGGGGGCGTGATAGACCAGACGACACTATGAACATCTCTGTCTTCTGCTCCGCGTACTCGCTCGACGACCGCTACTCCGCCCCCGCCGCGGAGTTCGCCCGGCTGCTGGGGGAGGGCGGCCACACCCTGGTCTGGGGCGGCTCGAACGCCGGGCTGATGGGGCTGCTGGCCGACGAGGTGAAGGCCTCCGGCGGCCGGCTGGTCGGCGTGATGGTCGAGATGCTGCGGCACAAGGCGTACGTCGGCGCCGACGAGCTGGTGTGGACGGCCGACCTCCCCGAGCGCAAGCGGGAGCTCGCCTCGCGGGCGGACGCGATCGTCGTGCTGGTTGGCGGGCTGGGCACCCTGGACGAGGTGACCGAGGTGCTGGAGCTCAAGAAGCACGGGATGTTCGACAAGCCGGTCGTCGTCCTGGACACCGAGGGCTTCTACTCGGGCCTGCGCACCCAGATGGAGCGGATGGACACCGAGGGCTTCCTGCCGCGCCCGCTGGCCGAGCTGATCACCTTCGCGGACACGCCCGCCGAGGTCTTCGCCCAGCTCAAGGCCTGAGAGGATCGGGACCATGGCTGCACATCTGATCACCGGCGCCGGCTCCGGCATCGGCGCCGTCCTGGCCGGGAAACTCGCCGAGCGCGGGGACGAGCTCTGGCTGCTGGCCCGCGACGCCCGTCGGGCCGCCGAACTGCGCGAGCGCTTCCCCGGGGCGAAGACCCTGGCCGGCGACCTCGGGGACCCGGGCAAGCTGTCCTGGGCCTTCGGGCACCAGCAGCTGCCCGTCCGGCTGGACTCGCTGCTGCACGTCGCGGGCACGGTCGAGCTCGGCCCGGTCGGCGACCTGACCCCCAAGGCCTGGCAGGAGACGCTCAACGTCAACCTCGTCGCCCCCGCCGAGCTGACCCGCCTCCTGCTGCCGTCCCTGCGGCTCGCCAAGGGCCACGTGCTGTTCGTGAACTCCGGCGCCGGCCTCAACGCCCACGCCGAGTGGTCCGCGTACGCGGCCAGCAAGCACGGCCTCAAGGCGCTCGCGGACTCGCTGCGCCAGGAGGAGCACGCCAACGGGGTCCGGGTCACCTCGGTCTACCCCGGCCGCACCGCCACCGCGATGCAGGTCAAGGTGCACCAGCAGGAGGGCAAGGAGTACGCCGCGGACCGCTGGATCGAGCCCGAGTCCGTCGCCAGGGCGATCCTCGCGGCCCTCGACGCCTCCCGGGACGCGGAGATCACCGACATCACCGTCCGCCCGGGCCGGTAGCGGCCGGCACGGGAAGTCGGCCCGGCCGACTTCCCGTGCGCGCAGCGGAGTTCGACCTCGCACCCGGGCACCCGACGGCCCCGGCACCGAGCCCAGCGCTCGGTGCCGGGGCCGTTCCGCGTGCGGTGGGCGGCCCGCGGAATTGTCGTTGGCGCGGCCCCTCCGGGTGTGGAATGATCCGCTCCGCCTCAAGTTGATCAAGGACTGGCCAACAGGGGGCAAAGGCGTCATTCCGCGCTTCAAGTCGCCCAGGAGGGCTCCCATTTCCAGATTCCGTACGGCTCTCGCCGTCGGCGTGACGCTGCTCGGGGCGGTCGGCCTGCCGGCCGTCTCCGCGGGCACCGCGGCCGCGGCGGGCGGCACGCTCCACGTCGACAACGCCGCGGGTGCGCACTGCACCGACAGCGGCACCGGCGCCCAGTCGGCGCCCTACTGCACCATCGCGGCGGCCGCCGCCGCCGCGCAGCCGGGGCAGACGGTGGACATCGCCGACGGCACGTACCCCGAGGACCTGACCATCACCCGGTCGGGCACGGTGGAGGCGCCGATCACCTTCCGGGCGAGGAAGAACGAGAACAGCCCGGGCGGCGGTGCCCGCATCGGTGGGTGGAACCGGCAGACCAACGGCTTCTTCGTCACGGGTGCCCAGCACGTCCGCTTCGAGAACCTGACGTTCGACGTGGGCTACCAGCGGCCGTCGATCGTGGTGAGCGGCGCCCGGGACGTGGTGTTCGACAACACCGCCGTCTTCGGGGGCACCGGCGTCCGGATCACCGGTGCGTCCGACAAGGTGGTGTTCGGGCGGGGCAGCGTCGGCTCGACGGGCCCGGCGATCACCGTCGACGGCGGTTCCACCGGAACCGTTCTGACCACCAACATGGTGCAGCCCAACGCCACCGGCATCGTGGTGCAGGACTCGCCGAACACCGTCGTGGTGAGCAACTCGCTGAACACGAACTGCTCCGGCGGGATCGTGCTGGACGGCGCCTCGACCGGTGCGGTCGTCGAGAACAACGTGGTGAACACGGCGGCCATCCTGGAGAACTCCTGCGGGGCCAAGGCCACCGGCGCCACCGGGATCACCGTCGCGGTGAACTCCTTCCCGGGCCTCAAGGCCGACTACAACGTGGTCGACTCGCGCAGCGATGCCGCGGCCTACCACTGGGGCGGCACCCCGTACGCCACCCAGCAGGCGTTCACCGCCGCCACCGGCCAGGGCGCGCACGACTTCGTCGCCCCGTCGTGGGTCCACAAGGGCCCGGACGCGCCGCTGGACGTCACCGTCGACTCGGCGGACGAGAACGCCCCCGGCATGCTGCCCTCCGACCGTGGGGCCTGGGCGCCGGTGGACGACGTGACGGTGCCCAACACCGGTACCGGCCGCGGATTCCGCGACCGCGGAGCCTACGAGATGCAGGACGTGGGCAGCGCGTTCACCCCGGCCGGCCCGACCCGGCTGCTGGACACCCGTCAGCCGATCGGCGTCCCGGCGGCCCAGGCGGTCCCGGCCTGGGGCACCGTCGACCTCCCGGTGACCGGCGTCGCGGGCGTTCCGGCGGAGGGCGTGACCGCCGTGACCCTGAACGTGACGGTGACCGAGCCGGGCGCCGACGGCCACTTGACCGTCTACCCACACGGGGACGCGGCGCCGAACTCGTCGAACCTGAACTGGGTCGCCGGCCGGACGATCCCGAACCTGGTGACCGTTCCGGTGACGGACGGCAAGGTGTCGTTCTACAACGCCTCCGGTGGCACGGTGCACCTGATCGCGGACCTCGCCGGCTACTACAGCACCAAGGGTTCGCTGTTCCACGCCCAGGGGCCGACGCGGCTGCTGGACACCCGGGCGCCGATCGGTGTCCCGGCGGCGCAGGCCGTCCCGGCCTGGGGCACCGTCGACCTGCCGGTCACCGCCGTCGCGGGCGTCCCGGCGGCCGGTGTCACCGCCGTGACGATGAACGTGACGGTCACCGACCCGGAGCAGGACGGGCACCTCACGGTGTACCCGCACGGCGGCAAGGCACCGGACGCGTCCAACCTGAACTGGGTCGCGGGGCGGACGATCCCGAACCTGGTGACGGTGCCGGTGACGGACGGGAAGGTGTCGTTCTACAACGCCTCCGGTGGCACGGTGCACCTCATCGCGGACCTCGCCGGCTACTACAGCGCCGAGGGCAAGGTCAGCTACCGCCCGGCCGGGCCGTACCGCCTCCTGGACACCCGCCAGGACGCCAACTGGGACGCGGAGGCCCGCCCCGCGGGCACCGTCCCGGCCTGGGGCACGGTGGAGATCCCGGTCGGCGAGATCCCGAACGTCGCCGCGCTGACCCTGAACGTGACGGTCACCGAGCCGGGCGCCGAGGGCCACCTCACCGTGTACCCGCACGGTGACGCGGCGCCGAACGCCTCGAACCTGAACTTCCTGCCGGGGGAGACCATCCCCAACCAGGTGGTCGTCCCGGTCAAGGACGGCAAGGTCTCGTTCTACAACGCGAGCGGTGCTCCGCTGCACCTGATCGTCGACCTGTTCGGCTACCAGGCGTACTGATCCCGCCCGCTCCCGACGGCCCCGGCACCGAGCCCCGCGCTCGGTGCCGGGGCCGTTCGCGTACAGCCCGGCGGCCTGCGGACTTGCCGTTGGCGAGGCCTCTCCGGCTGTGCGATGATCCGCTCCGCCCTCCAGTCGATCAATTCAGGACACGGGGGGTCGGAACGCGCCGCAGGCGCTTCAAGTTCGCCCAGGGGGACTCCCATTTCCAGATTCCGTACGGCTCTCGCCGTCGGCGTGACGCTGCTCGGGGCGGTCGGCCTGCCGGCCGTCGGTGCGGGTGGCGCGGCCGCGGCGGGCAGCACGCTCCACGTCAACAACGCCGCGGGTGCGCACTGCACCGACAGCGGCACCGGTACCCAGGCCGCGCCGTTCTGCCACGTCGCGGCCGCCGCGGCGGCCGTCCAGCCGGGGCAGACCGTCGAGATCGGGGCCGGGTCCTACAGCGACACCGCGGTGACGGTGACCCGCTCCGGTACCGCCGACGCTCCGATCACCTTCCGCAGCCAGGCCCAGGAGCACACGGCGGGCGGCGTCGCCTCACTCACCGGCGGGGCGCCGAACTACCCGGACAGCGCCATCGTGGTCAAGGGCGCCGACCACCTGCGCTTCGAGAACCTGGTGGTGCACAGCTACCAGCGGCCGTCCGTCGTGGTCGACGGCGGACACGACGTCTCCTTCACGAACATCGCGGCCTCGGGCGGCGGAGTCCGCATCACCGGCGCCTCCGACAAGGTCACCTGGGCCCGCGGCGACTTCAGCTACGCGCCGGGCCCGCTCCTCCAGGTCGACGGCGGCTCCACCGGGACGGTCCTGACCACCAACGTGGTCCAGCCCAACAGCGTCACCGACTCGACCGGCATCCTGGTCAAGGACGCGCCGAACACCGTCGTGGTGGCCAACACCGTCAACGCGCCCTGTTCCGCCGGGATCGTCCTGGACGGCACCTCGACCGGTGCGGTGGTCGAGAACAACGTGGTGAACACCGCGCAGAACCAGAACTCGGCCTGCACCACCCCGGCCGGTGCCACCGGGATCACGGTCGCGGCGAACTCCACCACGGGCACCAAGGTCGACTACAACCTGATCGACCCGCGCAGCGGCGGCGCGGCCTACAGCTGGGCCGGCACCGCCCTCACCACCCCGGACCAGCTCGCCGCGAACACCGGGCAGGGCACGCACGACTTCGTCGCCCCGACCTACGTACCGAAGGGGCCGGACGCCCCGGCCGACCACCGGATCGACTCGGCGGACGAGAACGCCCCGGGCATGCTGCCGACCGACCGCGGGGGCTGGGCCCCGGTGGACGACCCGACGGTGACCAACACCGGTACGGGCAGCGGCATCCGGGACCGCGGCGCCTACGAGATGCAGGACGTGGGCAGTGTGTTCACCCCGGCCGGTCCGACGCGGCTGCTGGACACCCGGGCGCCGATCGGTGTCCCGGCGGCGCAGGCCGTGCCCGCCTGGGGCACCGTCGACCTGCCCGTCACCGGTGTGGCGGGGGTTCCGGCGTCGGGTGTGACGGCGGTGACGATGAACGTGACGGTGACGGAGCCGCAGGCCGACGGGCACCTCACGGTGTACCCGCACGGTGACGAGGCGCCGAACGCCTCCAACCTCAACTGGCCTGCCGGGCGGACGATTCCGAACCTGGTGACGGTGCCGGTGAAGGACGGCAAGGTGTCGTTCCACAACGCCTCCGGTGGCACGGTGCACCTGATCGCCGACCTCGCCGGCTACTACAGCCCGAAGGGTTCGCTGTTCCACGCGCAGGGGCCGACGCGGCTGCTGGACACCCGGGCGCCGATCGGTGTCCCGGCGGCGCAGGCCGTGCCCGCCTGGGGCACCGTCGACCTGTCGGTGGCCGGTGTGGCGGGGGTTCCGGCGTCGGGTGTGACGGCGGTGACGATGAACGTGACGGTGACGGAGCCGCAGGCCGACGGGCACCTCACGGTGTACCCGCACGGTGACGAGGCGCCGAACGCCTCCAACCTCAACTGGCCTGCCGGGCGGACGACCCCGAACCTGGTGACGGTGCCGGTGAAGGACGGCAAGGTGTCGTTCCACAACGCCTCCGGCGGCACCGTCCACCTGATCGCCGACCTCGCCGGCTACTACAGCGCCGAGGGCAAGGTGACCTACCGCCCGACCGGGCCGATCCGGATCCTCGACACCCGTACCGACACCTGGTCGGAGTCCGGCGTCCGCCCCGCGGGCACCGTCCCGGCCTGGGGCACGGTGGACATCCCGGCCGGCGACTACCCGAACATCGCGGCGCTGACCCTGAACGTGACGGTCACCGAGCCGGGCGCCGAGGGCCACCTCACCGTGTACCCGCACGGTGACGCGGCGCCGAACGCCTCGAACCT